>NZ_JAAAHR010000077.1:0-39465 GCF_009908215.1 Nonomuraea sp. K271
GCGCTGACGCCGTACTGGTGGAAGCGCATCTCGGTCCGGCCCGCGAGGTCCGTGAGCTCGATCGTCACCACCGACGCGGGGCCATCGCCCGTGCCGTCGGGGCCGCCCGTGGTGAACACCAGCCGTTCCGGCGGCTCGACCTCGCGGTAGGTTCCGTCGAGCGTCGCCTCGAACCCCTCTTCCCCCACCAGCGTGGCCCGCCAGATCCCGCCAGGCCAGGCGTCGAGCGTGAGCCGGCCCAACGGCGTGGCGAGCGAGGCGGGCCCGAACCACCGGGAGAAGCGCTCGGGCTCGGTCCAGGCGGCCCACACCTGCTCGCGCGGGGCGTCGAAGACGAGAGTGAGGCCGTACTCGGCGGTTCGAGCCATCGGTGTTGCCCTCCGTGCTGCGTAGCGACCGCTCCACCGTGGCCTACGGCGCTTACGGTCCTCTTCTCGGCGGCTTAAGGGGCATGGCAGGGTGAGATCATGCGGATCATTCGCGCGGCCAGGGTGCTCACCGGACGTCCCGGAGAGGTGATCGCTGAGGGAGAGGTCCTCATCGACGGGGCCACGATCGTCTCGGTAGGGCCGCGCGGCAGCGCGGGGGAGGCGGGAGAGGTCGTCGAGCTGCCCGGCCACACGGTGCTGCCCGGCCTGGTGGACGCCCACGTGCACCTCGGGTTCGACGCCACGGTCGACCCGGTCACCCGGCGCAGCGCCGAGAGCGACCACCACCTGCTGCTGCGGATGGCGGAGAACGCGCGCAAGCTCGTGTCGGCCGGCGTCACCACCGCCCGAGACCTCGGCGGGCGCGACTTCCTCGACCTGGCGCTGCGGGACGCGATCGAGGAGGGGCTGGCCGTCGGCCCGCACCTCGTGGCCGCGACCAGGCCGATCACGATCACCGGCGGCCACTGCTGGTACATGGGCGGCGAGGCCGACGACGAGGTCGCCATCCGCCGCGTCGCCAGGGAGAACCTGCGGGCGGGCGCCGACTGCCTCAAGGTGATGGCCTCGGGCGGCCAGATGACGCCGGGCGCGCCTCCGAGCTGGGTGCCCCAGTACACGACCGAGCAGCTCAGGGTGGTCGTGGAGGAGGCCGGCGCGCGGGGCAAGGGCGTCGCCGCGCACGCCCACGCCCACGCGGCCATCCGCAGCGCGCTCGAGGCCGGGGTCACCACGATCGAGCACTGCTCGTTCTTCACCCCGTCCGGCCATCGGTACGACGCCGAGCTGGCCGACCTGGTCGCCGCCGGCGGCACGTACGTCTGCCCGACCCTGCACGGCGTGTTCTGGCGCTCGCGCGAGGTGCTCGGCGCCGAGATGCTCGACGACTGGCTGAGCGGGGTCGCGGCCATGCGAGAGGCGGGGGTGCGGCTCATCGCGGGCACCGACGCCGGGTTCGTCTCCAGCGGCGTGGCCAACCGTGCCGACGGGTTCGTGGCGAGCCTGGAGGTGTTCGCGGAGGCGGGGTTCGGCAACGCGGAGATCATCGAGCTGGCCACCGTGCGCGCCGCCGACGCCTGCGGGGTCGGGGAGGCGGCCGGAAGCCTGGAGGCGGGCAAGCGGGCCGACCTCATCGCGGTCGCGGGAGACCCGCTCACCTGCCTGTCCGACCTGCGCAACCTCGCGCTCGTCCTGGTCTCGGGCCGATCGGTGAGCCAGACGGGCGTGGACACGGTGACGTCGTCCGCGGGCTGAGCGGGCTCCCGGACGGCTAGGCTCCTCGCATGGATCTGAAGGATCGCGTACGCGAGCTGCGCCTGCAGGGCCGCTCGCCGAAGGAGATCGCCCGCGCGCTCAAGGTCGCCCCGTCGGTCGTCGCGCCGCTGGTGCGGGCCATCGCCGCGGAGAGCGCGCCCACCGGCGAGCCCGAAGTGGTCGGGTGCTGGATCAACACGGGCTGGAGCGACGGCCTCGACGTCGACCCCGCGCGTGGCTGGGTGGACGAGGCCCCCGGGTCCGGCGTGGACGGCATGGTGTGCGTGCTCGTGGCCCGCCGCCACGGCTATGACCGGATGGCGGTCTCCGGTTACCTCGCCGACGTCTACTGCCTGGGCGTGAAGAACGCCATCGGGCCTGACGTGCTCGACGAGCGCGAGCTTCGGCGTTTCCGCGAATACTTCTTCGGCGAGTACGCCGGCTACCAGGAGGCGCCGATCGACCTGGCCAGGCACCTCGTGCTCGGGTCGATCGACTACGCGCGCACGCTCGGGTTCGAGCCCGACGAGGAGTTCGAGCCCGTGGCCGGCGCCCTGGGGGCGTGGGAGGAGAAGTCCGCGATCACGTTCGGGCGCGACGGCAGGCCCTTCTACATGCAGGGGCCGCACGACGACGCCGCCAAGGTGCTGCGGATTCTGCGACGCACGCTGTCCGACGACGAGTTCGACCACGTCACCGTGGCCCCGTGACGGCCGCCCGCCCCGAGAGGGCGCGATGACCTGAGTTCTTCCGGGTGTGGCTCTTCCTGCGGTAACGAGGTCTCCGGGAGCCGGAAACGGTGGGGAAACGCGTGCTGCCCTAGACATGAGGTCGGCGTCGCGCGAGACCCGGCTCGGCGAGTTCCGGTCCTGCGGCCGGCGCCTTGCAGACGTTTCCAGCAAGGAAGGATCACCAAGATGAATCGCACGATGGCCTTCGGCGTCGCCGGGCTGGCCTGCGCGATGATGACGCTGGGCAGCGTGCAGCCCGCCACCGCAGAGGCCAAGCACCGATACGGGGACGTGCAGAAGGCGCTGACCGCCCTGGCGAAGAACTCCGGGATCGTCGGGGCGGTCGGAGGGCTCTACGTCGACGGCAAGAAGGTCGACGGAGGTACGGCCGGCTCCAGGCTCCTGGGTGGCAAGGGCGGGAAGATTCCCGAGAACGCCCGCTACCGCATCGGATCCCAGGGCAAGTACATGACGGCCCTCGTGGCACTGCAACTGGTCGAGGAGGGCAAGCTCGGCCTGGACGACAAGCTCAGCGAAGTGCTGCCGATCGTGGCCGAGCAGGACCTGGTGGAACGGGCCGGCGAGATCACCGTCCGGCACCTTGTCCAGCAGACCTCCGGCATCCCCAATGGCCACCTCGACATCTTCGACTTCACGACCTACTACTCGCCGGCCGATCTGGTGAAGAAGACCCGCGACCTGCCCCGGACGGGGGAGCCGGGCGAGAAGTACCACTACTCCAACACCAACTTCATCCTCCTCGGAATGATCATCGAGGAGATCACCGGCAACCCCTCGACCGAGGAGTTCGAGCGGCGGATCTTCGATCCGCTCAAGATGACCCGCACCTACGGGACCACCAAGCCCCCAGAAGGCATCAAGGGCCCGCACGGGCACGGTTACGCTCGTGATGGCGAGGGCAAGCTCCACGACATGGACCGGCTCAACGCGAGCTACGGCGCGGGCACCGGCGGAGTGGTGTCCACCGCGCGTGACATGAGCAGGTTCTTCAGCGCGTTCGAGAAGGACAAGCTGTTGCCGGACGACCTGCAGCAGATCTGGGAGGAAACGCCGCCGGGCAAGCCGGAAGGGCCGCCTCCCGCCGAGCGCATATGCGGGAACAAGCCGCCGATGCGGGTTGTCGGAGGCGCAGCGGCCGGTTTCAACGCGATGACCTTCAGCACGTACGACGGCCGCGTACAGTTCGCCGTCTCCACCACGCTGAGCACTGATCCCCATGCCCCCAACGCGATCATCCAGCAGGCGGCCGAAGCGGTGCTCTGCCCGAAGCAATAACCACCGCTCCGCGTTCACGCCCTCGGCAGGGCAGGTGGACGGTCGGGCGGCTTCCGGCGTACGCTCGCCGCACTTTCGATCAAGGGAGTGAGCATGGCGCAGTCACGGGAGCACACCTTCTCCGGCACCAGGGACCGCATCACCGCCCGCGTCTGGCCGAACGAGCGGCCGCGCTATGTCGCCGTGCTGGTCCACGGCTACGGTGAGCACATCGGCCGCTACGAGTACGTGGCCGACCGGCTCGTCCGGCACGGCGCCGCCGTCTACGGGCCCGACCACATGGGCCACGGCAGATCCGAGGGCGACCGCGTGCTCATCGAGGACTTCGAGGACGTGGTCACCGACGTGCACACCGTCGAGCGGCTCGGCAGGGCCGACCACCCGGGCGTGCCCGTCGTGGTGATCGGCCACTCGATGGGCGGCCTGATCGCGGCCCGCTACGCCCAGCGTCACGGCGCCGGGCTGGCCGCGCTCGTCCTGTCGGGGCCGGTGATCGGCAGCTGGGCGATCGTGCCGGAGCTGCTGGCGTACGAGGAGCCGCCGGACACCCCGATCGACCCGGCCACTCTCTCCCGCGACCTGTCGGTGGGCACGGCGTACGCCGCCGACCCGCTGGTGTGGCACGGGCCGTTCAAGCGTGCCACGCTGGAGGCGTTCGCGACGACGCTGGCCACGATCGCCGAGAGTGGCACGTTCGGATCGTTGCCGACGTTGTGGGTGCACGGGGAGGCGGACGAGCTCGTCCCGATCGCCGGCAGCCGCCCCGGTGTCGAGGCCGTACGCGGGGCCGACCTGACCGAGCGCGTCTACCCCGGAGCCCGGCACGAGGTGTTCAACGAGACCAACAAGGGCGAGGTCCTGGACGACGTGACCGCCTTCGTCGACCGGGCCCTGTCCCGCGCGTCGTAGGCGGGGTCTCCGGACGGTCTCAGACCACGTCCAGCAGGACGTGCCCCGCGCCCCGCGTGCGGGTCAGCTCGACCTTCCAGCATCCCGGCTCGGGGAACACGAACCCGGTGCCCCACTCCTGGCCGGGCCGCCGCCAACTGGATCCACCGTGCTCCTCGGGCCCCCAGACGAGCGTGGCGGCGGTGCCGTCGGGCAGCGAGGCGGCGACCCGCAGCGGCCCCTCACCGGTCATCCGCCACACGATCTTGACCTCGTCGCCATGGCGGAGCGGGGTCCTCTCCACGAAGAGCAGCCCCCACAGTTCCGCGCCGCGCGCCGTTCCCTGGACCTCGGGGAAGCCCTCGCCCGCCGGCTCCACGACCTGCCCGCACCCATTCCCCGGCCCCGCGCCCGGGGTGGAGCCGGTGGCCGGCGCCGGGGCCGAACATCCGGCCAGGACGGCCACCGCCAGCACGGCCACCGCACACGTCAGGCATCCCATCACCGCACCTCCTCACCCTCTCTACGCGCGATCCGGCCGGAAGGTTGCGATGAGTTTCCCGCCGCGGCCGGGTCTTCCTGTGCGAGGAGGCGATGATGGGCGAGCAGAAGAAGGCGCTGGCCGCCGGTGTGGCGCTGCTGGAGCGATCGATCGAGTACGCCGTGGGCAGCCTGCGGCTCGTCACCCCTGACGCGCTCTGCCGGGGCACACCCTGTTCGGGCTGGAGCCTGCAGCGGCTGCTCGACCACCTCGGCGACTCGCTGGGGAGCCTGAACGAAGCGGCCGCGTCCCGTACCGTCGAGCTCTGTCCCGTGTCCGCCGCGCCCTGGCCGGTCCTCACCAACCCGGCCCTGTCCCTCAGAGACGAGGCGACGATGGTGCTGGGGGTGTGGACGGCCCTGCTCGCCGACGAGCCCGTCTCCATCGGCGGATGGCACGTGTCGAGCCCGGTGGTGGCCGCGGTCGGCGCGATCGAGGTCGCCGTACACGGGTGGGACGTGGCGAGGTCGTGCGGTGAGCAACGTCCCATCCCGCCCGCGCTGGCCGAGGAACTGCTGGACCTGGCCCAGGTGTTCGTCACGCCCGCGGACCGCCCCGGGAGGTTCGCCGCGCGGGTGGGGGTGCCGCGCGCGACGCCCGCGCAGGACCGCCTCCTCGCCTTCCTGGGCCGCGACCCGAACTGGCGTGTACACCTCTGAGATACCCCGGCCGGTGAATGTGGCGAGGCGTGTTTTCGTCCAGGAACGGGAGATCTCGGATGTTCCGCGTGGAATAGCCCCTAAAGGTGGAATGGTTGTCCGGAAAATGCGGCATTGTCGGCCTGAGGCGGTTGCGAGCGATCTGCTCACCCCTTAGTGTTTCTGACGCATGTTCGCGTTCTCGGAAAGCCTGATGGTCAGGGGTCGGTACGGGTATTCGGCCTGCACCGGATCCGCTTTATGGGGGACATGAGTGGCACTCGGATTGTGCGCCGGTTTCGGCTGTGAGGGCGGAAGCCGCGACAGGCGGCGGACGCCATTCCGCTGCCGTCCTGCGGAGTGCATCGGCGCAGGTAGATGAGATGTTGCAGGTCATGGGCGCACCGGCCCGGCCGGGCACCCGCCTGTTTCGCCAGGGCGAGACCCCCATTCAGGTGATCGGCTGAAGAACGTCCTAGTCGGAATGATTCCGCATCGAGGCGGCCAATTCACTGCGCGTAATCACGCATGGAAAATATCGTTCCATTCAGGAGGTTTGTAGTCTCCATGAGTTCGTACTACGACAAGGTCGGCGCTTCGACCATTCGCGCCGTGGTCGACCGCTTCTATACGGTCGTGCTGGACGATGCCGAGCTCAAGCCGTATTTCAGCGGCGTCGACATGGCAAGGCTCAAGCGGCACATGGTCATGCTGCTCTGTTCCGTCCTCGGCGGCCCCGAGGTGTACGAAGGCCACGACCTGGGCGACGCCCACCGGGGCATGGGAGTCACGGGCGAGCACTACGAGAGGGTCGGCCACATCCTCGTCACCGTGCTCCGGGAGGACTTCGGCGCCGACGACGACCTCGTGGCGCACGTCGCGACGGTCCTGGGCCAGGTGCGCGGGTCCATCGTGGAGGTAGGGGCAGCGGGATAAGTGGACACGCAAGCTCTGAAGGGCAGCTGGCGCCAGGTCGCCCAGTCGGGTGACCAGGTGCCGCTGTTCTTCTACTCCGCCTTGTTCCTCATGTATCCGGAGACCCGCTCGCTCTTCCCGGTGTCCATGGCCGCCCAGCGCGACCGGCTGGTCAACGCGCTCGGACACGTCGTCAGCAACGTCGACCGGGTGAACGAGCTGGTGCCGTTCCTGCAGCAACTCGGCCGCGACCACCGCAAGTTCTCCGTGGTCGCGCAGCACTATCCTGCCGTCGGGCAGGCGCTGCTCGCCACCCTGGAACACTTCCTTGGCGACCTCTGGACGCCGGCCCTCGCGCGCGACTGGACGGCGGCGTACGGGCTGGTCGCGAAAGTGATGACCGAGGCGGCCGAGGAGTCGTCGGCCACGTCGCCGCCATGGTGGGAGGGCGAGATCATCCTCCACGAGGTGCGCGTCCCCGGCATCGCGGTCATCAGAGCCCGCCTGAACTACCAGTACCCCTTCCGCCCCGGCCAGTCCGCCTCCGTCTCGACCGCGCTGCGTCCCAAACTCTGGCGCTACTACTCCATCGCCAACGCACCGCGCCGCGACAACACCATCGACCTGCACGTACGCGTCGTCGACGGCGGCACGGTCAGCACCGCCCTCGTGCACGCCGCGCAGCGCGGCGACATCCTGAAGATCAGCGCACCGGTGGGCGACCGGCTGACCCTCAGCCCGGGACCGGCCAGGGAGCTTCTCCTCATCGCGGGCGGCACCGGCCTGGCTCCCCTGAAGTCACTCGTGGAGCAGGTGGCCTACGAGGGCCCGCCCCGCGCCGTGCGCCTCTTCGTCGGCGCCAGAACCTCCCGCGAACTGTACGACGCCGAGGCGCTCGCCAAACTGGAGGCCGACAACCCCTGGCTGAGCGTGGTGCCCGTCGTGTCCCGCGACGCCTTCTACCGGGGTGAGCACGGCTACGCGGTCGACGTCGCGCTGAAAGCCTGGCGCGACCAGGACGTCTACGTCTGCGGTTCGGAGGAGATGGTCCAAGGCTCCGTCTCCCGCCTCCTGGACGCAGGGGTGCCACCCGAGCACATCCGCTTCGACGAGTTCACCACTGCTGGAGGTAGGGAGCCGTGACGGCAGACATGCCATGGGGCGAGCGCCCATCGAACGACCGCCGGCGGCTCACACCCGAACGGGTGCGCAACCACACCTTCTCCCGTACCAAACTCGGCCACCGCGGCTACAGCGAGGAAGAGGTGCGGAGCTTCCTGTACCGCACGGCCGACGACATGGCGGCCGGCGACATGGAGAAGGCCGACCTGCGCGCCGAGGTGGAACGGCTGAAGAACTGGTACAAGGACCGGGGCACCGACGTCACCGCCCCGGACAACCAGCAGGCCAGGCTCAGCGTCGACGCGGTCAACCTTCTCTCCAGGGCCCAGCAGACGGCCGACGCCCAGATCGCCGAGGCGGAGGACTACGCCCGGCGGCTGGTGGGCCAGGCACGCCAGCAGTACGAACAGGTGCTGCAGGAGGCGCAGCATCGGGCGGAGGAGGCGGCCAACCAGGCGGTCAACGTCTACCGGTCGAGCGGCGGACACCAGTCGGCCGAGGCCGAGGAACTGGAACGGCGCATCGCCTACCTGCGCACGTTCGCCGAGGTCACGCAGGTGCAACTGCGTGCCGTGCTCGAAGGGCTGACGAACGAGGTCAACAAACTCGGCAATCTGCCTGAAACGGGCCAGAACGCCGCCTATTCCTCGCTGGGCCGCGACTGACCCACACACCGTTCACCGGCCGGTTCTCGGGGGCGTGTGCCGGGGCGCGTCACGGCCACCGCACACGCTAATCCACCGCGCGCTCATCCCACCAAAACCCCACAAAACGCCGTACGATCGTGCTGTACAGAGCAGTCACCCGGACATGACTCTCCGCGAACCCCCAACGATCCATCCGATACGGTGGGAAGATCGTAAGTGGCCACCGGTCACCACCGGACCACCACACGGGTCAATCCGTGCATGGGGGCGGATATCCGTCCGGCCCGGGCCGGAGGGGCGACACGGCGGAACGCCACGGCCAGGGCCGAGCAACGTGGTGGCGACGACCGTTCTTCGTGCGGCCGTCGCCACCACCCGACCCCGACCACCCCGATGTTCGCCACCACCCATGCGCGGCGGGGTGCCGCGGTCCGAGAAGCGGGACCGGTCCGGGTTGTCAGGAGCTCTCGCCGAGGGTGGTCAGGACCTGGTCGCCGTATTTGGCTAGTTTGTTCTCGCCCACGCCGTTGATCTGGCTGAGCTCCGCCAGGGTGGACGGTGACCGGGTGGCGATCTCGCGCAGCGTCGCGTCGTGGAAGATGACGTAGGCGGGCACCCCCTGCTCCTTGGCCGTGGCGGCACGCCAGGCGCGCAGGCGCTCGAAGACCGGAGCGGCCTCCTCGGGCAGCTCGGCCGCGGCCGGGGCCTTGCCCGGCGTCGTCCTGGCGCGGGCCGGGCGGAGGGCGTCGCGGCGCAGCGGCACCTCGCGCTGCCCCCTGAGCACCGCCGCGCTGCCGTCGGTCAGCACCAGCGCGCCGTGGTTGGGCTCGACCGCCAGCAGCCCCTGGGCGAGCAGTTGCCGCACCACCCCGTGCCACTCCGTGTTGCCGAGATCGGCCCCCACCCCGAACACCGTGAGCGTCTCGTGGCCGTGCTGGAGCACCTTGGCCGTCTTCTTCCCGAGCAGGATGTCGACCGTCTGCCCCACGCCGAACTTCTGGCGCCGCTCCTTGTCGAGACGCCACACGGTGGAGAGCACCTTCTGGGCCGCGGTCGTGCCGTCCCACGACTCGGGCGGCGCCTGGCAGGTGTCGCAGTTGCCGCAGGGCTCCGAGCCCTTCTGGCCGAAGTAGTCGAGCAACATCATCCGCCGGCAGCCCACGGTCTCGCAGAGCGCGAGCATGGCGTCGAGGTGGTGCACCTGGCGGCGGCGGTGGGCCTCGTCGCCTTCCATGGCCATCCGCCGGTGCTGCACGACGTCGTGCAGGCCGTAGGCCATCCACGCGGTGGCGGGCAGCCCGTCGCGCCCGGCCCGGCCGGTCTCCTGGTAGTAGCCCTCCACCGACTTGGGCAGGTCGAGATGGGCCACGAAGCGCACGTCGGGTTTGTCGATGCCCATCCCGAACGCGATCGTGGCCACCACGACCAGCCCGTCCTCGCGGAGGAACCGGGCCTGGTGGGCGGCGCGCGTGCGGGCGTCGAGACCCGCGTGGTAGGGCAGCGCGGCGATGCCGTTGGCGGCCAGGAACTCGGCGATCTTCTCGGCGGAGGAGCGCGACAGGCAGTAGACGATGCCGGAGTCGCTTGGGTGCTCGGTGCGCAGGAAGTCGAGCAGTTGCCGTTTGGGCTCGCTCTTGGGCGTGATGCGGTAGTGGATGTTGGGCCGGTCGAAGCCGGCGACGAAGTGGCGGGCCTCGTCGAGGCCGAGCCTGGCGGAGATCTCGGTGCGGGTGGCCGGGGTGGCGGTGGCCGTCAGCGCGATGCGCGGCACGTCGGGCCAGGACTCGCGCAGCTTGGACAGCTCAAGGTAGTCGGGGCGGAAGTCGTGGCCCCACTGGGCCACGCAGTGCGCCTCGTCGATGGCGAACATCGAGATGTCGCCCTTGGCCAGCATCCGCAGCGTGGCGTCGACGCGCAGCCGCTCGGGAGCGAGATAGAGCAGGTCGAGCTCGCCCGCGAGGAACTCGGCCTCCACCAGCCGGCGCTCGTCGAAGTCCTGCGTCGAGTTGAGGAACCCCGCCCGCACCCCGAGCGCCCGCAGCGCGTCGACCTGGTCCTGCATCAGCGCGATGAGGGGCGAGACGACCACCCCCACGCCGCGGCGCACCAGGGCGGGGATCTGGTAGCACAGTGACTTGCCCCCGCCGGTGGGCATGAGGACGAGCGCGTCGCCGCCGGCCACGACGTGGTCGATGATCTCCTGCTGGTTCGACCTGAACGAGCCGTAGCCGAACACACGGTGCAGGACCTCGAGGGGTGTATCCATACGGCTACCTTAGGTGTTCGGGGGCTTGCGGGTTGTGAGTTCGCCGAGGGCGATCGGCCGGCCCTGCCCGTCGTACGGCTCCCGGCCCTGCCACGATCAGGCGGGTGCTCCGCCGGCACGCTCCCGCCGATCGTAGGCCACCAGACACAGGGCGCCGAGCGCGCAGGCCGCCGCCACCGCGGCCATCACCGACGGATACCCGGCGAACTGGGCGATCCCGGCCGCCATGAGCGGCGCGGCGGCCTTGGCCACGGTGACGGGGAGCGTGAGCGCGCCGTTCAGCGACGCGTACGCGGCCGTACCGTACCGGTCGGCCAGCAACGCCGGCCGCGCGATCGTCCCCACCCCGAACCCCAGCCCGAACAGCACCACGGCCCCCACGGCTCCGGCCGTGCTCCGCCCCACCAGCGGCAGCAGCACCGCGGCCAGGCCCTGCAACGCGAACATCGCCGCCGTGATCAGCGCGACCGGCCAGCGCGCCTGCAGCCCGGTGGTGACCAGGCGGCCGGTCACCGAGAGCACGCCGAGCAGGCCCGCCACGCTCGCGGCGAACACGGGCGGGTGGCCGAGCACGATGAGGTACGTGACCAGCAGTACCCCCATGACCGCCAGCGCGCCCGTCTGGGCCAGGAACGCCGACACCAGCAGCCAGAACGGACGCTCCCGCAGGGCGGCCCCGACGATCTCGCGCCGGTCCACGTGGACGGGCGCCCGCCGGCTTCGCACCGCCAGCCAGTGCAGCGGCACCGCGACCAGGGCGTATCCGGCGGCCAGGGCGACCAACGCCCGCCGCCACCCGTACACCTCGACCAGCAACCCCGTCAGCGGCAGGAAGATGCTGGACGCGAACCCCGCCACCACGGTCACCGCCAGCAGCGCCCGCGCCCGCCGCGCCGCGTCGAACCAGGCCACGATCACCGCGAACGCGGCCTCGTACAGCACCATCGCCGAGGCCACGCCGAGCACCCCGCACACCAGGTAGAGCTGGACCAGTGAGGTCACCTGCGACCAGGCCAGCAGCGACAGCGCGCCCAGCGCCGATCCCGCCGTCATGAGCACGCGCCCGCCGTGCCGGTCCAGCCAGTGCCCGACGGCCGGCGCCACCATTCCGGACACCAGCACGGCCAGCGTGAGCGCTCCGGTGAGCTGCGCGACGCCGACGTGCAGGTCCCGCGACATCGGCGGAATGAACACCGAGAACGCGTAATAAAGCACGCCGTATCCGGCGGTCTGAGTGATCGCGAGTGCTCCGATGAGCCGTACGGAAGAGGTCGGTTGAGCGATCACTTGGTTACTGTTCCCGTTCATATGACAACAACTCGTGATAAAGATCACGCCGCCCGGAATTGCATTGTCTTATATACGTGGACGGCTAATAGCGTTGTGTCATGGGACATTCCTTTGTGGTCACCGGAGGCGGACGCGGCATCGGCAAGGCCGTGGTCGAACGGCTGCTCGGCGACCGGAACACCGTGGTCGCCGTCGAACACGACCCCGCCGCCCTGGACTGGGCGGGGCCCAGGGTGATCCCCGTGATCGGCGACGCGGCGGACGAGGAGGTCGCCGCCTGGGCCGCCGACCTCGCCCAGGAGTCGGGCCCGCTGCGCGGCTGGGTCAACAACGCCGCCGTGTTCAGGGACGCCTCGGTGCACTCGGCCCCGGTCACCGAGGTCAGGGCGCTGATCGCGGCCAACCTGGACCTGGCCGTGGTCGGCTGCGCCACCGCCGTACGCCACTTCCTGGATGCCGGCACGCCGGGCGCCATCGTCAACGTCACCTCGCACCAGGCCACCAGGGCGGTGCCGGGCGGGCTGCCGTACGCGACCGCGAAGGCCGCCACGGAGGGGCTGACCAGGTCGCTGGCGGTGGAGTACGGCAGGCACGGCATCAGGGTCAACGCCGTCGCTCCCGGCACGGTGGCCACGGAACGGTATGAGGCGTTCATGGCCGCTCAGCCTCCGGAGAGCGCTGCGGCCGTCGAGGAACAACTGGCCACGCTCCACCCGCTGGGCCGCGTGGCGGCGCCCGCGGAGGTGGCCTCCGTCGTGGCCCATCTGCTGTCGGACGACGCCTCCTTCGTCAACGGGGCCACGATCCCGGTGGACGGCGGGCGCACGGTGCTCGGGCTCGACCCGGAGGCACGGTAGTCAGCCCCCGAAGCGACGGCATGTCCGCTGCCACGGCGGGTAAAAGGTGGTCACCGGTGTGAGGTGAGCGCGATGAGTCTTTCCCCGAGGGAGCGCCGTATCCTCGCCGAGATCGAGCGTGCCCTTGAGCAGGACGACCCCGAGCTGGTCAGGCGCGTCGCCGAGATCGACGAGACCGAATGGGCCCGAGGGGCCGGGCCAGGGGGGCGCGGCCTGCGCGGGCGGGCGCCCCGCGCGTGGGTGATCTACGTCGCGGTCACCCTGGTGATCGTGTGCCTGCTGATCGCCGTGTTGACGACCTGAGGGAGCGCCGTCTCCCGGTGCTCAGGCCAGGCACCTCAGCGCCGCGACGACGCGCGGGTCCATCCCGCCGGAGGCGGGCAGCCGGCCCACCGTGGCCTCGACGAACTGCGCGCGCGACAACATCGCGCCGGCCCCGTCCACGGATGCCCGGATCTGCTCGCCCGCAGGCTCGACCTCCACCTCGGCGCCCTGCTCCGCAAGCACGAAACGCCCGACCGCCACCCGCCACGACGTCCTGCCCTCGGCCTCCCCTTCGGGCACGGGGGCGCCGACGTCGTCGGCGTGGGTGGCGTACTCGGAGTCGTAGTGGAAGGCCTGCAGCCTGTTGGGGTAGGGGCCGGCCATCGTGTCGAGCAGGGCATGCGGGCCGAGCTCCCGCATGCGCCGGCGCGTCTCGCCGTTCTTGACCCGCCACTCCTCCAGGACCTCTTCGACGGGCAGGTCCCTGCGCCGGCGTACGGACCACTCGTTGAAGTCGTTGAACCCGCTGACCCCTTCCGCCGACAACCGGGTCAGCAGGTCCTGCACGGTCCCGTCGAGGCAGGCGTGGTTGTACAGCTCCTCGCCCGCCAGGTGGCCCAGCACGTCGCGGACGGACCAGCCCGCGCAGCGCGACGGGCGGGACCAGCCGGTCTCGTCGAGCCCAGAGAAGAACCGGTCGAGCCGGGCCGCCTCGGCGTCGAAGATGTCGAACGGGTCCCAGCCCTTGAGCAGGTCGTCAGCCATACCGGGGACGCTACCCGTCAGCCGCCTGCTTTCACCGCCATGGACCCGAGGGCCGTATTGACCCGGGCGTACTCGTCGGCGCAGGAGGGCGCCCGCTCGGCGGGGACCCAGCCGCCCTTGGCGATCTCGGCGTGCTTGACGGGGTCGGAGCCGTACAGCAGGCAGGCGAAGGTGGCCGACTCGGTCGGGCCCGACAGGTGGTCGACGCCGGTGTGCCCGGCCAGCAGGTGGCGGGCCTCGGCGGCGGGCACCACGCGCTTGGGCGCGTCGGCGGCGAGCGTGAGCGCCGCGAACTGGTCGGCCTGGCCCTCGCTGTCCCGCATGCCGTTGAGCGTGGTCAGGGCGTGGCCGAGCTGATGGTGGAACACCACGCTGAGCGCGCCGTCCATGCGGGCGGACGCGGCGCCGGAGCCGACCTCCTCGGTCTCCGCGATGCCCTTCATGGTCTTGCGGACCTCGTCGACGAGCTGGTAGCAGATCGTGATGCGGCGCTCCGCGTGATCCCAGAGGGCCTTGGGGGAGCCACAGTCCTTGGCGACGACCTTGACCGGCTGCGGCACCTTGATCTTGGTCTTCAGCGCGTCGCTGTCCTTGAGCAGCTTTCTGGCCTGTTCGGCGCGCGGCGAGCCGGCGGGCTCGTAGCGTACGGACACCTCGGCTGACGGGGCCGTCCCGAGCGTGCTCGTCATGCTCAGGACGAGGGCGATCAAGGGATGCGGCATCCGGCGGCTCCTTCGAGGGTCGATCAATGCAATGGGGTAGTCCATGCGGCATTCGCGTGATCGATAAACCTCGGAACGTGAACGAATCCGGAAAGCCGCAGGCCCGGCCCCCTCAGAGGGGACCGGGCCTGCGGTGGTGGGACTAGCGACGCCAGCTGTAGACCCGCACGTAGTCCGTGCGGCTCGTGGACGGCTGGAGCTCGCGGTCACCGCGGTAGACGGCCTTGAAGCTGCCGCTGCGGTAGGCGCGCGTCTTGCCGTAGAACTTGCCGCCCCGGCCGGTTTTGGCCGAGTCGACCCACTTCCAGGCGCTGGAACCGCTGGCGCGGTGGTAGATGCTGACCCGCTCGCCGCGGACGCCCTCCCAGTGGCGGTCATCGACCTGGAGGCGGCCGGAGAAGTAGATCGACCGGCCCTTGCGCACCTTGGACGGGGACGCGTAGAACCGGGAGATCCGGGTGTCGGCCCGGCCCTTGCGGACATCCACGTAGAAGTACGCGGAGTCGGTGGCGACCTTCCTGCCGGCCTTGTTGTAGGCGACGGCCGTGGCCTTCCACTTGCCCTCGGGGTCGTTCTTGTTGAAGGCGATGGCGTAGCGCCAGCCCTCGAGGTCGTCGATGCCCTTGGTCCGCATGGTGCGGTACTTGGGGCTGGCCGGCTCGACGCTGAGCACGACCTTCTCGACGCGTCGGCTGGCGCCGACGTCGAAGAACGCCTTGGTCTCGGCGTTGCCCTTGACCACGACGGGGTTCGGCGAGATGTCGCGGATCTTAAGGTACGTGTCGTGAGCGGTGGTGGCCGAGGCCACGCCCGCGCCGGACACGAGCATGGTGCCGCCGGCGACGGCGGAAATGAGTCCTGCTGCGATCTTCTTCATGAGGGTGCTGATTCCTCTCCCCGTATTGACTTCAGAGCCGGCCCGGGGCGCCGGCTCCCTGTATTGCTTAGAGGCACCCGTTGGGGAAAAGGTTGGCCCAAGTTTCGAGAAAGTTTTTGATCACGCTTTAACCTGCGCTTATGCGGGAAAAAAGACCGTCTGGGTGACTTGAGCCACTACAGTCATGGCTCATGACCGACGTCTACACCCTGGGCGAGCCGCTGGGCGTCGTCTCCAGCGGCCGCGTGCGCCACGAGAGCGAGGCCAGGCTGGACGTCTGTGGACCCGAGTTCACCCTCGCGGTCGCGCTGGCCCGGCTCGGCCACCGGTCCGCGTACCTCGGCAAGGTCGGCGACGACGAACTGGGCGCCAGAGCGCTCACCGTGCTCAAGGGCGAGGGTGTGGACGTGCTGGACATGCGCGTGTCCGAGGGGCTGCGGACGGGACTGATCCTCAGGGAGACGCGTATCGGCCGCGAGCCGAGGGCGACGCAGTACCGCGCCGGCTCGGCGGGCTCGCGGCTGGCGCCGGGCAACGTGCCCATCGACCGGATCGCCGCGGCGAAGATGCTCCACGTCACCGGCCTGACGGCGGGACTCGGCCGGGACGCGCGCGAGGCCGTGCGGGTCGCCGTGAACGCCGCGAGGAACGCCGACGTGATGATCTCCTTCGCCGTCGAGTACGTTCCCGAACTGTGGACGTCCGTGCGCGAGGCCGAGGAGGTGCTCGGCGAGTTGGCCTGCCGCTCGCACCTGCTCTTCCTCCGCCAGGACGAGCTCGACCTGGTCAAGCCCGCGCTCACGCCCGAGCGCGAGGTCGTGGTGGACCGCGGGGCGAAGGGCGCGAGCGTACGGGCCGACCGGATGCGGTACGACGTGCCCGGCTGGCAGGTGCCCGTCGTGGACACGTCCGGGGCGGGGGAGGCCTTCACGGCCGGCTACATCAGCGCCGCTCTCGACGGGCTCATCCCCCAGGAACGCCTGCACCGCGGGGCGCTGCTGAGCGCCGCCGCGGTGACCAGCGCGAGCGACTGGCAGGGCCTGCCCACCAGGTCGGACCTCACCTGACGCGCGTCACGGATCGATGTTCAGGGTGAAGGTCGAGGTCGTGTTCCTGACGTCCTGGGCGTTGCCGGAGAACCGCAGGCCGTCGAACGTGGCCGACCCGACCGCCGGGCCCTGGCCGGGTTCGGGCAGCTCGTTCACCCAGATGCCGAAGCCCGACTTGGCGTCGAAGGCGTCGCCGCTCTTCTTCGCCCCGCTGATGGAGACGTTCGTGAAGACCGTGTCCTCGATCGGGTTGAGCGGTGTGGTCCCCTGGTAGCCGGTCTGGAACATGATCCCGCTGTACGTCGGGTCCACGATGTCCAGGTTGCTGACGCGGATGCCCTGGAACTTCTTGGACGAGGAGAACAGCCACATCGCCGGGAACGTCTGCTGCCCCCAGAAGTGCCCGCCGGCCCTGACCAGCGAGATGTTCTCGAAGACCGTGGGCGGGTCGGCGCCGAACCCGTGCATCGGGATGCCGAAGTCCAGCGAGCTGATCGTGACGCCGGAGTACACCAGCGTGTCGGCCACGTGGATGTTCCTGAACGTGTTGCCGTAGCCGCCGTAGACGGCCACGCCCGCGGCCCGCCAGGTGAGCAGCGAGGTCAGGTTCTCGTAGACGTTGCCGTGCTGCTCACCCGCGTTGTTGTCGATCGCCGAGAACAGCGCGAAGCTGTCGTCGCCCGTGGACCTGGTCTCGACGTCGGTGACGTGGTTGCCGGTGCTGCCGTTGGTCATGTTCAGGCCGTCGGCGAAGACGTTGCGGATCCGCGAGTTCCGGATCGTCATGTCATCGGTGTTCGAGCCCCAGTACATGCAGACCTGGTGCTCGACCCAGAGGTTCTGGATCGTCATGTTCGCCACGTTGGTGAAGTCGAACACCTTGCCGGGGCCGTCGATGCGCGAGGTGTAGTTGCCGAAGTAGGCGAAGTTCGCGAACGTCGAGCCGTTGGCGGTGGCGTCGGCCCGGAAGCCGACGTCGGTGTTGGACTGCCCCGAGGGCGCGTGGAACCTGGTGTACCACGGCCCGGCGCCGACGATCTTGACCGCCTTGCCGTACACCTGGAACTTGCCCGTCGTCGGGTAGTCGCCCGCGGGCAGGTAGACGCCGGTCAGGCCGGGGTCCATGCGGGCCTTGTCGAGCGCGTTCTGCACGTCCTGGTGGGAGAAGCCGGCCGGCACGGCGTACGTGCCGGGGCCGGGGTTGGCGATGGGGGCCACCCGCTCGAGGTCCACGAAGTCGATCGCGTACGTCGAGCCGTTGGCCGCGTCCTTCTGCAGCCTGACCCTGCTGCCCGCCGGCACGGTGGTGTCGAGCATCAGGTTCGCCTCGTCGTAGATGTGCCTGGGCGGGCCCGAGCCGGGGTCGTTGCCCGGACTCGCCTCGGGGCCGTAGAGCCAGGCGTAGCGGGAGGTCAGGGCGATGGCCTTGTGGAAGGCGCCGTCCACGTAGACGTTGAGCGTGGAGTCGATGCCGCCGCCGCCCGGCGCGTCGGGGATGGAGAAGCGGGTGACGAGGGTGTTGGCCGGCGCCTTGGTGGTGAACTCGACGTAGGCGCCGGTCCTGTCCAGCGTCACCGCGCGCCGTCCCGACGCCTCGCCGGCGATCGTGCCGATCTCCCTGCTCGGGCCGGCGCGGGTGGCGCCGCCGCCGAGCACGGCGTCCTCAGCCTCATACGTGTCGTACGGCATGTTCGCGCCGCGGCCCGCGAACAGCGGCAGCGTGCTGGTGTTGTTGTCGCGCCGGACCGGAAGTTCCTCGGGGTCGGCGGCGAGCACCGTCTTGACGGTGTACCTGCCGTTCGCCGCCGTCCAGGTGCCCAGCCGGACCGGGGCGGTGGTGGCGCCGGGGGCGATCGTGCCGGTCGCCGAGCCGGTCAGGGTCCTGACGACGTCGCCGGAGTCGTCGGCGACGGTGAGCGTGATGCCGTGGGAGCCGCCGCCGGAGGCGATCGTGCCCTGGTTCTTGATCGCCACGGTGAACGTCACGGTGTCGCCCGCCGCGGGGTTGCCGGGCGTCCAGGCGACGGGCGAGGCGATCAGGTCGGCCGTGTCGGCGGCCTTCACGGTCAGCGTGCCGGTCGTGGCGTTGTTGGCCTCGTCCTGCTCGGTGACCTTGCCGTCCTCGTCCACCTTGGCGGACAGTTCGTGGGTGCCGGCCGTACGCGTGCCGATGTCCGCGGACACGGTGGCCGACGCCCCCGCCGCGAGGGCGGCCACGTCGGCGCTGCCGGCCTTGTCGTCGCCCACGTAGAAGTTCACCGTGGTCGCGGCGGAGCGTTCGGTGCCGGCGTTCCCGACCGTGGCCGAGAGCGTGACCTCGTCGGTCTCGGCCGGCGCGGCGGGCGACGAGGCCAGGCCCGACACGGTCAGGTCGGGGTTGGGCGCGGGCGTGCCGAAGATCTGGAACTCGGCGATCTGGCCGCCTGGTGCGCCGGAGTTGGCGGTGATCCGCAGCCGGACGTCGGCGGCCCTGCCGGTCACCGGGATGGTGACGGTGTTGCCGGTGGCCGGGTCGAAGGTGTAGGTGGCCTGGGGGACGAGGCCGGTGAATCCGGCGGCGCCCTGCGCGCGGCCGAGGACCTCGATGGCCTGCGTACGCCTGGCCCAGGCCTGGGAGGGGTCGAGCTTGAGCGTGACGGAGCCGAGGTCGGTGTCGGCGCCGAGCCGCACGGTGAGCGTGCCGGGGTGGGCGGCGCTCTCCCAGTACGTGCTCAGGTCGTCGTCGTTGGCGTGCGCGGCGACGTACGTGTGGGTGTGGGCGGAACCCTCGACCGGCTTGCCGAGGGCGAGGTTGGCGCCGTCGCCCGGACCGCCGGGCCCGTCGGGGCGGCTGCCCCAGATCTCGAACTCGGACAGCTGCCCCGCCGGCCAGCCGGTGTTGGCGGTGAACAGCAGCCGGACGTGGTGGGTCCTGGCGTCGGTGAGGGTGATCGTCGCGGTGGGCGCGAAGGTGTACGTGGCCGAGCCGGCGAGCGTGGTGAAGGCCGTGCCGTCGGTGCTGCCCTGGACGGTCAGCGTCTGGGCGCGGCGGGGCCAGCCGGCGGGCAGCTTGAGGACGAGCCTGCTGACGTCGGCGGCGGCGCCGAGGTCGACCTGGATCCACTGGGGGAAGGCGTTGTTGGCCGACTCCCAGTAGGTGGCCTGGTCGCCGTCGGTCGCGTTGGCGGCGCGGTGGACGTCGGCGTGGCTGCCGGCGGTGGCGGTTTTCCCGGCGGCGAGGTCGGTGTCGGCCGCGGCGTGCGCGGGGGCGGCGAGGAGTCCGGCGAGTAACGTGAGGGCGGCGATGAGAGCTCTCATGGGGGTGGCCCTTCGGATCAGGCGGATGGCCGAACCATAGGATGCCGAACAGATGGCCGCAAGATTGCGACGATATTGCGCAACGAATCGATTGTCTCGCGTCGTGGTTGTGCGATCCTTCTCTGCTGGTCAGCCCTGGAGCGGAATAACGGGGCCTGGTGTGCGCGCCACGCAAGCGATAGCGTCGGATTGACGCAAGCCGTTGCAACCGCTTGCGTCCCAGGTCGTATAGTTTGCGCATGACACGACGACTCGCAGAGGTGGCCAAGAAGGTCGGGGTGAGCGAGGCGACCGTGAGCCGCGTGCTCAACGGCAAGCCGGGGGTGTCCGACGCGACCCGCGAGGCGGTGCTCACCGCGCTCGACGTGCTCGGCTACGAACGCCCCACCCAGCTGCGCGGCGACCGGGCCCGGCTGGTCGGCCTGGTGCTCCCCGAGCTGCAGAACCCGATCTTCCCCGCCTTCGCGGAGGTGGTCGGCGGCGCCCTGGCCCAGCAGGGGTTCACCTCGGTGTTGTGCACGCGCACGGTCGGCGGCGTCTCCGAGGCCGACTACGTCGATCTGCTGCTCCAGCAGCAGGTCAGCGGCGTGGTCTTCGCGGGCGGGCTCTACGCCCAGGCCGATGCCGCGCATGGTCACTATGAGCTGCTGCACGAGCGCAGGCTGCCGACCGTGCTGGTGAACGCGGCCGTGGCGCGGCTCGACTTCCCGCAGGTGTCCTGCGACGACGCGGTGGCCGCCGAGATGGCCGTGGCCCACCTGCGCGCGCTCGGCCACGAGCGGATCGGCATGGTGCTCGGGCCGAAGGACCACATGCCGTCGCGGCGCAAGCTGGAGACGTTCCTGTCGGCCGGCTGCCACCCAGAGCTGGTCGAGCACACGATGTTCTCGCTGGAGAGCGGGCACGCGGCGGCGGCCAGGCTGGTCAGACGCGGCGTCACCGGCGTGGTCTGCGCCAGCGATCTGCTCGCGCTCGGCACCATCAGGGCGGCCCGCCGCGCCGGGCTGTCCGTGCCGGCGGACGTCTCGGTCATCGGTTTCGACGACTCCGCGCTGATGAACTGCACCGAGCCGCCGCTGACGACGGTCCGCCAGCCGATCGACGCCATGGGCAGGGCCGCGGTCGATTTGCTTGTCGCGCAGATCGACAAGGCGGTGGTGCCGGCCGACGAGCTGTTGTTCGAGCCCGAGCTGGTGGTCAGGGCCTCCACGGCCCGCGTTCCGGCGGCTCGCCGTTGACGACGAGTCGCTCGTGACGGAGTCGTTATCTTGCAATAGGCCGTCGAAATATTGCGGACTTCGGTGCACGATCCTATGGTGTGGGCACCTCGCATCAGAAGGGTCAGACCATGCAGAGATCCACGGGACTCCTGCTCGTAACCGTGATCGGGCTCGCGGCCACGGCGTGCGGCTCCGGTGAGTCCGCCTCCCCTTCCGCCGGCGGCGCCGAGGCCGTGACGATCACGGTGGCCTGCCAGCCCGCCAAGTCCGCTCCGAAGGAGCGCAAGGCCTGGGATGACGACGTGGCCACGTTCATGAAGAACCATCCCGGGGTGACGGTCAAGAGCACGGACCAGCAGCCGTGCTTCGACCCCAAGACGTTCGGCCCCAAGCTGGCGGGCGGCCAGATGGAGACCGTCTTCGTTGTGCCGGTGACCAACTACGCCGACATCGTCGGCAAGGGCCAGGCGCTCGACATCACCCCGTACACCAGCACGATCAAGAACTGGGACGACCTGCGCCCCGACGTCCGCGAGCTGGTCACCAAGGACGGCAAGGTGTACGGCGTGCCGAACGTGCACTACGGCGTCGGCCTGGTCTACAACCGCGCCCTGTTCACCAAGGCCGGGCTCGACCCCAACAAGCCGCCCGCCACGTGGGCCGAGGTCCGCGAGGCGGCCAAGAAGATCGCCGCCCTCGGCCAGGGTTACGTCGGTTACGGCGAATACTCCGGCGGCAACACCGGAGGCTGGCACTTCACCCAGGCGATCTACGGCCGCGGCGGCAGCATCCTGACCCCCGACAACACCAAGGCCGCCTTCAACTCGCCCGAGGGCAAGGCCGTGCTGCAGACCCTGCACGACATGCGCTGGGTGGACGACAGCATGGGCGACAAGCTCCTCGTCGGCTGGGAGTCGCTCATGATGGCGATGGGCAGCGGCAAGGTCGGCATGATGCTCGGGGCGCCCGACGTGGTCACCGACGTGGTCAACAAGTTCAGGGGCAACGTCGCCGACTACGGCATCACCGGCTTCCCCGAGGCCAAGGCGTCGCTCAGCGGCGGCGAAGCGTTCATGATCAACCCGAAGGCCACCCCCGAGGAGGCCAAGGCCGGCCTCGCCTGGCTCGACTTCCGCTTCAACACCGTCGGCAAGGGCCGCTTCGACTTCGCCCGCGGCAAGGCCCTCGGCAACCCCGTCGGCGTGCCCGACAACGACGTCTACGGCGACTCGCCCACCGGCAAGGCGATCCAGGCCGACCGCGTGAAGCACGCCTCGCTGCCGGTCGAGAACTACGAGCCGTACGTGCGGGCCGCCGCCACCGTCCCGCCGAAGGCCGAGCCGGTGCACGCGCAGGAGTTGTACGCCGTCCTCGACGTGCCCATGTCGGGCGTGCTGAGCCGCGAGGACGCGAGCATCGACCAGCTGCTCGCCGACGCCGAGACGAAGGCGAACTCCCTGCTGGCGGCCAAGGGCTGACCCTATGGCAATCGTGAGGCGCAATCTGACGGCCTACGGGTTCCTGTGCGCGGCGCTGGCCTGTTTCGCGGTGTTCGCCTGGTATCCGATGGTCAGGGAGTTCGTGCTGAGCTTCCAGAAGACCGACCTGATCAACCCGCCCGAATGGGTGGGCCTGGACAACTTCACGGCGGCCGTCCAGGACCCCGCCTTCGGCCAGGCCTGGCTGAACACCGTGGAGTTCACTCTCCTCGCGCTGCTGTGCGGCTACGCCGTGCCGTTCGTCGTCGCGCTCGTGCTGAACGAGCTGCGCCACGCCCGCGCCTACCTGCGCTTCGTCGTCTACCTGCCGGTCATGTTGCCGCCGATCGTGGCGGTGCTGCTGTTCCGGTGGTTCTACGACCCGGGCCCCGGGCTGTTCAACCAGGTGCTCGGCGCCGTCGGCCTGCCGCCGCTGGCCTGGCTCGACAGCTCGTCCACGGCGCTGATCTCGCTGGTGCTCGTCTCGACGTGGATGAACATCGGCAGCGCGACGCTCATCTATCTCGCCGCCCTGCAGAACATCCCACCCGAGCTGTACGAGGCCGCCGAGCTCGACGGGGCCGGCATCCTCAAGCGCATCCGGCACGTCACCATCCCGCAGACCCGGCTCATCCTCCTCCTCATGCTCATGTTGCAGATCGTGGCCACCATGCAGGTGTTCATCGAGCCGTACATGCTGACCGGCGGCGGGCCGGAGAACGCCACGGTTTCCGTGGCGTACCTGATGTACCAGTTCGCGTTCTCGCAGATGAACTACGGCCAGGCGGGCGCGCTCGGCATGATGCTCATGCTGGCCCTGCTCGTCTTCGCGGCCCTCCAGCTCAGGACGACCAAGGAGGACACGGCATGACCTCCGCCACGGACGTCCGCGCGAGCGCACGGCGCAGGCCAGGCAGGGCCCGCCGGCCCAGGCCCATCCACGTGCAGTTCCGCACGATCGTCTCGCCGCACCAGCTCAACAGCAGGTGGGGACGGCGGATCTACTGGCTGGTGCTGGCCGCGGTCATCGTGCTGTTCACCCTGGCCTTCGTCTTCCCGCTCTACTGGATGGTCACCGGCGCGATGAAGACGCCGGAGGAGATCGCCGAGATGCCGCCGTCGCTCTTCCCCGCCGACCCGACGGCGGACGCGTTCGTCGAGGCGTGGGACCTGTTCGACATCGGCACGCTGCTGGCCAACACCGTCTACTACGCGCTGGGCGCGTGGTTGTTCTCCATGGCGGTGGACGTCACGGCCGCGTACGCGCTGTCGAAGCTGCGGCCGGTGTTCGGCAACGTCATCCTCGGCGCCATGCTGGCCACGCTGATGATCCCGCCGATGGTGATCCTCATCCCGCTCTACGTCACGATCGTGGACCTGGGGCTGCTCAACAACCCGTGGGGCCTGTGGTTCCCCGCGGCCGCCAACGGCTTCAACATTTTCCTGCTCAAACGCTTCTTCGACTCCATTCCCCGCGAGCTCATCGAGGCGGCGCAGATCGACGGCGCCGGCCCCGTGCGGGTGTTGTGGTCGGTCGTGCTGCCGGTCTCCAGGCCGATCCTGGGCGTGGTCTCCATCTTCACGATCGTCACCGCGTTCAAGGACTTCGTCCTGCCGCTGCTGGTCATGACCGACAGCGACAAGATGACCATCAGCGTGGGCCTGTCGCAGACGGCGGGAGCGGTGACGCAGAACCACGTCATGGGCGGCCTGGTCATCGCCGGCATTCCCATGATCATCGTTTTCTTCATCTTCCAACGGCACATCATGGCGGGACTCACCGCCGGAAGCATCAAGGGATGAGCGCATGTCGCAAACGTGGTGGCGGGGGGCCGCGATCTACCAGGTCTACCTGCGTAGCTTCGCCGACGGCAACGGCGACGGCGTGGGCGACCTCGCCGGTCTGCGCGCCCGCCTGCCGTACCTGAAGGACCTGGGGATCGACGCCATCTGGCTGAACCCGTGGTATCCGTCGCCCATGGCCGACGGCGGGTACGACGTGGCCGACTACCGCGACATCGAGCCGGTCTTCGGCACGCTCGCCGAGGCGGAGCACTTCATCGCCGAGGCGCACGAGCTGGACATCAGGGTCATCATCGACGTGGTGCCGAACCACAGCTCGACGGAGAGCGCCTGGTTCAAGGAGGCGCTGGCGAACCCGGCGGCCCGGGACCGGTTCTGGTTCGCCGACGAGCCGGTGAACGACTGGCGGTCCATCTTCGGCGGCCCCGCCTGGACCCGGGTGCCCGACGGGCAGTGGTACCTCCACCTGTTCGCCCCCGAGCAGCCCGACCTCAACTGGGCGAACCCGGAGGTGCACCAGGAGTTCGAGGACGTGCTGCGGTTCTGGTTCGAGCGCGGCGTCGACGGCTTCCGCATCGACTCGGCGGCCCTGCTGTACAAGTCGGACACCGGTTACGAGGACCTCGACGAGGTCCACGACGTCTACCGGCGGTGGCGCGAGGTCGCCGACGAGTACGGCGAGCGCGTCCTGATCGGCGAGGTCTGGCTGCCCGACCAGGAGCGGTTCGCCCGCTACCTGCGCCCCGACGAGTTGCACACGGCCTTCAACTTCGACTTCCTGTCCTGCCCGTGGGACCCCGCCGAACTGCGCCGGGTCATCGACCTGACGTTGTCCACCCACACCCCGATCGGGGCTCCGCCCACGTGGGTGTTGTCCAACCACGACGTGACGAGGCCCGTCACCCGCTACGGCCGCGCCGACACCGCGTTCGAGCACGGCGGGCGCCTGCACGGCACCCCGTCGGACCCGGAGCTGGGCCGCCGGCGGGCGCGGGCGGCGGCGCTGCTGTCGATGGCGCTGCCCGGCTCGGTCTACGTCTACCAGGGCGACGAGCTGGGCCTGCCGGAGGTGGAGAACCTCCCGGACGAGCTCCGCCAGGACCCGATGTTCGCCAGGTCGGGCGGGGCGAACCCGGGCCGCGACGGCTGCCGGGTGCCGCTGCCCTGGTCGGGCGACGAGCCGCCGTTCGGCTTCGGCACCGGCACGCCGTGGTTGCCGCAGCCGGAGAGCTGGCGCAAGCTCACCGCCGAGGCCCAGCGTACGGATCTGGGGTCGATGCTCACCCTCTACAGGGCGGCCCTGGCCATCCGGCGCGACCGGCTGGGCGACGGCACCATGACCTGGCTGCCGCTGGGAAAGGAGGTGCTGGCCTTCACCCGGGAGTCGGGCCTGACCTGCGTCACCAATCTGGGCTCTGGCCCGGTGCCGGTGCCCGCCGGCGAGGTCGTCCTGGCCAGCGGGCCGCTGGACGACGGCGCGCTGCCCCCGGACACCACGGTCTGGCTGACCGCGAGCTGACCGCTCAGGCGCTGCCCGCGGTGTGGGCGGCCCGGCGGGTCACGGCCGTCTCGGCTGCCGATCGCCTGCGCCGGACGAGCCGCAACCCGCCGGCCGCCGCGAGCAGCAGGCACAACCAGGCGAACCAGTCGCCGAAGCGGGCGTAGACGGTGGTGCCCGGCCGCTCGGGCACGCCGGCGGCGGCCGTGACGAACGGGCTGCTGCTCTCGGTGTCGGTCTCGGCGAGCACGCGCCCCCACGGGTCGGAGATCATCGGCGTGCCCTGCTGCGCCGCCCACGCCACCGAGACCCCGCTCTCCACGCCGCGCAGCAGCGCGTTGCGGCTGTGCTGGCGGCCGTTGCCGAACTCGTCGGCGGCCGGCGCCGCCAGCAGGCGCGCCCCCGCCAGGGCGTAGCCGCGGATCGGCGTCGGGAAGTTGAGGTCCATGCAGTTGGCCAGGCCCACGTCGTGCCCGTGGCCGTGCGCGAAGACGAGCGTGTCGCCGCGGCGGAAGGGCGCCCCCGGGGCGAAGTGCCACTTCGTGTAGGAGACCGGCGAAGATCCGTCGGCCGGCAGGTGCACGGAGTAGTTGTACTTGATCTCCGGGGTCGTGTGCACGATCCCGATCACCACGTCGACACCGCGCTCGCGGGCGACCGTGCGCAGCGGCCGCAGCGCGCCGGCCAGGCTGTCCTCGTCGGTGCCCACGACGCCCTCCGGCAGCACGGCCATCGTGCCCTCCGGCAGCTCGGCGATCTGCCGCGCGTAGTCCTTGACCAGGGCCTGGCCTCCCGGACCGGCTGCGTCAGGGGCCCACTGGAAGCGGCTCGCCGACATGACCGCCACCCGCTGCACGGCGGGTTCGCCCGCGTCGGCCAGGCGCAGCGCCCCGAAACCGAGCACGACGGCGCACGCCGCCGCCCCCGCGACACCGGTGCGCAGCCGGGCCGCCGGCGGCGCTCCCGGCCAGGTCACCGCCACGATGGCGGCAGGCACCATGAGCAGGACGAACCCCAGGCCCCACGCGCCCGTCACCGAGGCGATCTGGATGACGACGGGCACGTCGGCCACAGAGGTGGCCAGCGGCCAGACGATGCCCGTCGGGTTGGCGAGGACGGTCACGTACATGAAGGCCACCCACACGGCGGGCGGCGCGCTCGCGGCGAGCAGCGGCAGCCCGCGCAGGAGGAGCGCCCGGAACAGCCAGGCCACCAGCCCGAACAGCAGGGAGGAGCCGACGACGATGGCGATCCCGATGGGCAGCGGCACCGACGGCGTCTTGAGGAAGAACTCGAACTGGCCGCCGAGGCCCAGCAGATATGCCAGGAAGGCGGCGCAGAAGGCCACCCTCGCGCTCACCCGTGGCGCCAGCAGCAGCACCGGCAGCGGCGCCAGCCAGCTGAGGCCCGGGATCGGCGCGAAGCCGGTGCCGAAGAAGAACAGCAGGGCGGAGGCCGCCACCGCAGCCGGAGCTCTGAGCCGTGATGCCATGGGGTCCCCCGTCCGTCAGCGTGTATACACCGTAAACATCGAGGTATACGGTGTCAACACAGGTCGGCCGTTACCATCGCCTGATGGCCCGCCTGCGCAGAACGCCCCCGCACGACCTGACGCCGCACGCCCGCGCCCTCTACGACAAGATCACCGCCGGCCCGCGCGGCGCGTTCATGGTGGATCCGGAGGGCGGGCTGACGGGCCCGTTCAACGCGATGTTGCGGAGCCCGCCGGTCGGAGACGCGCTGCAGGAGCTCGGGGCGGCCGTCCGCTACCGTTCGGCGCTCAGCGACCGGGCGCGGGAGCTGGCGATCCTGGTCGTCGCCGGCCACCACGACAGCGCGTTCGAGCGGGCCGCCCACGAGCCGATCGCCCGCGACCTAGGATTCACCGACGACCAGCTCCAGGCGCTGCGCGACGGCTCGCCCCTGTCACTGCCCGAGGACGAGCAGGCGGTGCTCGACGTCGCCCGCGCCCTCGTGGCCAGAGGCGACCTCGACGACGACGAATACGCGAAGCTGGAGGAGAGCGTCGTGTTCGAGCTGACCACGCTGGTCGGCTACTACACGACGCTGGCGCTCCAGCTCCGCGTCTTCCGTGTCTAACTGGGCGGCGGGCCGCCGCAGGCCCCACGGATGCTCTTGAACCAGGCCTCGTACTGGTCGTGCAGGGCGCGGCCGGAGAGCCGCAGCCAGGCGTCGTCGGCGTTCTCCAGATACGTGAAGTTCGCGCTCCCGGTGTAGACGCGGGGCGTGATGTCGTCGTCGTAGAAGCCGTCCAGCAGCATGAGTTTGGTGTGCGGCACCACGCTGCGCGAGCCTACGGTGAAGCGGCAGGGCGTGACCTGCATCTTCTTCCCGTTGGACGCCGTGGTGGCGAGGACCTTCCGGATCTCGCTGTCGACGTTCTCCATGGCGTTGCCGGCGTTCTCGTAGTAGACGATGTCGATCCAGCAGTTCTTGCCCCTGAGCCGCAGCAGTTCGTTGGCGATGGCCTTGCGGTTCTTGTTGAAGGCCGTGAGCGCCATGCGGATGTCGGTCTGCCGGGTGACGCCGTCGGGGGTCTTGTACGAGCACTCGATGAGCCGCAGGATGTTGACCACGGGGTCGCCGGACGACACCCGGCGGGGGAAGAACATCGCCCGGATGGGAGTGCCGGTCGGCGTGGTCCAGAAATATCCGGGATTGACCGACGTGCGCCGGCCCGCGCGCAGGTCGTTGAAGTAGGTCAGATAGCTGTCATAGACCGTGGCGTCGGTGAAGGTGTAGGCGTCGTTGTAGGAGTTGTACAGATACCAGTCGGACAGGTTCGACGACGTCTGGAAGCCGACCTTGGGATGCACGGTGCCGCCGACCAGCACGTTGGAGAAGAGCGCGAACTTGTTGTGCTGGTAGTTGCGCGCGATGCACCCGCGGTCGGCGGCGGACGGGTTGGGATATTCACAGCCCACCACCCACGAGCCGGCGCTCTCCGAGGTGCCGAGCGCGGCGGTGAGCTGGGCCTCGACGGCGTCGTTGGAGGCGTCTTCGCGGCTGTCGAGGATGACCTTCACCCGCACGCCGCGCTCGTGGGCGGCGACCAGCGCGTTCGCCACCTCGCTCGACCGCTGGCCGGTGGAGAACTGGTGCATCACGAACCGGATGTCGCCACCGGGCTGCACCGCCTGGATCAGCCTGATCAGCTGGTCCATGACGGCCGACTGCGCGGCGCTCGGCGTGCCGGGCACGCCCGAGTCGGCGGTGGGATCGTTGAAGACGGGCGCGTTCAGGACGGGCGGGCCGGTGACCGCCGTCGGCCGCGCGGGGTCGGCGGCGGCCGGGTGGCCGGTGGCCAGGAGCGAGGCGGCCAGGCATAACGCCACCGTGGCGCTGCGGCTGACGGATCTCGTGGTCATGAAATCCCCTTCGAGGGTGGGGCATGATCGTCGAGGTCGACTGTCGTTGCAGCGCTCAGAGCTGTCAAGGCCGTGGTCAGGCCGACTCGCGGACCACCAGCTCGGTGGGCAGGATCACCGGCTCGCTCGTGCCGCCCTCGAAGAGGTCGAGCAGCAGCCTGACCATGGCCGCCGCCTGCTCGGCGACCGGATGGCGGAGCGTGGTCAGCGGCGGCTCGGTGTATTTCGCCGCCTCGATGTCGTCGAAGCCCACCACGGCGACGTCGTCGGGCACCCGCCGGCCGGCCTGGCGCAACGACTGCAGCGCGCCGACGGCCATCAGGTCGTTGGCCACGAACACGGCGTCCAGCTCGGGATCGTCGCGCAGAAGCTGGCGCATCGCCACCGCCCCCGACTCGCGCGTGAAGTCGCCGACGGCCACGATCGAGCGGTGGTCGGAGTCGCGCAGCACGTTGCGGTAGCCGGTCAGGCGGTCCTGACCGCCGATCATGTCCTGCGGGCCGGCGATCGTGGCGATCCGGCGCCGGCCCGTCTCCACCAGGTGCCGCACTCCGGCCTCCGCGCCCCCGATGTTGTCGTTGTCGACGTAGGGGATCTGCACGGGGACGGCGGGCCGGCCGTAGGAGACCACGGGGACGCGCAACCGTGACAGGGCCGACGGCAGCGGGTCGGCGCCGTGCATGGAGATCAGCATGACGCCGTCGACGTGGCCGCCCGAGATGTAGCGCTCCACCCGCGCGTGGCTCTTGGCAGAGGAGGCCAGCATGAGCACGACCTGCTTGTTGACCGCCTCCAGCTCCATGGAGGCCGACCTGATCGCCGTGGAGAACATCGGGTCCTCGGAGAAGACCCGGGTGCCCGGCTCGCTGACGACCAGGGCGATCGAGTCGGTGCGCTGGGTGACGAGGCTGCGCGCGGCGGAGTTGGGGACGTAGCCCAGCTCGTCGATCGCGCGCAGCACGGCGTCGCGGATGTCCGGCGCGACCGTCGTCTGCCCGTTGACGACCCGGGAAGCGGTGGCGCGCGACACGCCCGCCCTGGCGGCGACCGCTTCCAGCGTCGGCCGTCTCATGGCAGGACCGGCAGGAGGGAGAGCATGGAAAAAATCTACAGGCCGTTTCGGCTGATCACGTCCCGATACCAGAGGGCACTGTCCTTGAGCGTCCTGGTTTGTGTCGCATAGTCCACATGCACGATGCCGAAACGCCGCCGGTAACCCTCCGCCCACTCGAAGTTGTCGAGCAGTGACCAGACCAGATAGCCGCGCAGGTCCGCGCCCGCCTCGATGGCCCGGTGCACCTCGCGCAGATGCCCGTCCAGGTACGCCACCCGCTCGTCGTCGTGCACGCGCCCGTCCTCCACGACGTCGTCGAAGGCCGCGCCGTTCTCCGTGACCATCAGGCCGACCTGCGGGTAGTCCTGCGAGAGGCGTACGAGCAGCCTGGACAGGCCGTCGGGCACGATGGGCCAGCCCATCGCGGTCGTCGGCGCGTCCGCCGCCGCGAACCTCACGTCCTCCGAACCCGGCCACGCGGCGTCGGCGGGCAGTCCCGGGCCCGCCTCGACCACGCACGGGTTGTAGTAGTTGATGCCCACCAGGTCGATCGGCGCGTTGATGAGCGCCAGGTCGCCGTCCTGGATGTGGCCGGTCCCGCCGTTGCGGGCCGCCGCGTCCAGCACCTCCCGGGGGTACGTCCCGTACACCGCCGGATCCAGGAACTGCCGGGTCAGGAGCGTGTGGATACGGTGGGCGACGGCCGCGTCCTCCTCGTCCGGCACCGCCGAGGGGTCGTTGACCTGGGCGGGGGTGAGCACGGGCGCGGAGTTGACCACCAGCATGATGCTCTGCGCCCCGCCCTCGCGCAGCCGCCTGGCGGCCAGCCCGTGGCCGAGCAGCAGGTGATGCGCGGCGCGCATGGCGTCGGCCGGCAGGCGGCGGCCGGGGGCGTGCACCCCGTTGCCGTAGCCGAGGAACGCCGCGACCCACGGCTCGTTCAGGGTGGCCCAGTCGTTGACGCGGTCGCCGAGCCGGTCGTGCACGGCCTGGGCGTAGTCGGCGAACCGGTGGGCCGTGTCGCGGTGGGTCCAGCCGCCGCGTTCTTCGAGGGCTTGGGGGAGGTCCCAGTGATAAAGCGTGACATAGGGCGAAATCTCGGCGGCTAGTAGCTCGTCGACGAGCTTGTCATAGAAGGCGAGCCCGCGCGGGTTGACCGGTCCCGAGCCGTCGGGCTGGATGCGCGGCCAGGCGATGGAGAACCGGTAGGCCGCCAGTCGCAGCTGGCGCATCAGCCCGATGTCGTCCCGGTAGCGGTGGTAGTGATCGCACGCGACGTCGCCGGTGTCGCCGTCCGCCACGTTCCCGGGGGCGTGGGAGAAGGTGTCCCAGATCGACTGCCCCCGTCCGTCCTCCTTGACCGCCCCCTCGATCTGGTACGAGGCCGTGGCGGCGCCCCAGACGAAGTTATCGGGAAAAATCATCCCTTAACAGCTCCTTGCATAATTCCGCCGATGATTTGCTTGCCGAACAGGGCGAAGACGGCAACGAGCGGCAGTGTGCCGATCGCCGTTCCTGCCAGCCCCAGCACGTAGTCGTTGACGTATCCGCTGGCCAGCGTCGACAGGGCGACCTGGACCGTCGGGTTGTCCGGGCTCAGCACGACCAGCGGCCAGAAATAGTCGTTCCAGGCCGACATGAACGTCAGCATGCCGAGCACGGCCGCCGCGGGCCGGGCCGCCGGCAGCACGACGTGCCAGAACAGCCCCCACGTCGAGCACCCGTCCACCCGCCCGGCCTCCAGCAGCTCGGTGGGCAGGGCACGCGAGAGGTACTGCGTCATGAAGAACACGCCGAACGCGTTGACCAGCGCCGGCACGATCAGCGCGTAGTTGGTCCCGGTCCACTCCAGCTTCACCATCAGCATGTAGAGCGGGATGATGCCGAGCTGTGCCGGCACCATCATGGTCGCCACGGTGATGACCAGCATGGCGTTCTTGCCCCGGAACTTCAGCTTGGCGAATGCGAACCCGGCCAGCGTCGAGAAGAACATCACCGCGACCGAGATCGATCCGGCCACGATGACCGAGTTGAGCAGCGCGAGCCCGAAGGGCACGGTGTCGAAGACCCGGGCGACGTTGGCGAAGAAGTTGCCGCCCGGCAGCAGCGGCGGCGGCACCTCGGCCAGCGCCGAGTTGTGCCGGGAGGCCACCACGACGCTGTAGTAGAGCGGGAACGCCGAGAAGAAGGCGACCGCCGTCAGGGTCAGATAGCGCAGCCTCACACCAGCCCTCCCTTCGCCCTGCGGGTGATGAGGAAGTTGATGCCCGCCACGATCACCACTGCCAGGAACATCAGCCAGGACGCGGCCGAGGCGTAGCCGAAGTCGAACGTCGAGTTCGCGAAGCCCTGCTCGTAGACGAACAGCGCCAGGGTCTGGAACTGCCGGTCGGGCCCGCCGGTGGCGATGCCGCCCCCGCCGCCGCTGCTCTGCCCGAACAACATGGGTTCGGCGATGATCTGCATGGCCCCGATCGTGGAGACGATGACCACGAAGATCATGGTCGGCCGGATCATCGGGATGGTGATCCTGCGCAGCTGCGTGAAGTTGCCCGCCCCGTCGAGGGTGGCGGCCTCGTACAGCTCGCGCGGTACGGCCTGCATGGCGGCCAGGAAGATCAGCGCGTTGTAGCCTGTCCAGCGCCACATGATCATCACCGAGAGTGCGACGTGCGAGCTCGCGGTGCCCGCCGCCCAGTCGATGCCGCCGACCCCGAACCACGACAGGACCCAGTTGATCATGCCGAAGTCACGGCCGAAGAGCTGGCTGAAGATCACCACCACCGCCACCACGCTGGTGACGTTGGGCAGCAGCAGCGAGACCCGGAACAACGTCTGCAACCGCAGCCGCCGGTTGAGCAGGTGCGCCAGCCAGATGGCCAGCGCGAGTTGCGGCACAGTCGACAGCACGCCGATGGAGAGCGTGTTGAACGTGGCGTTCCAGAAGTAGTCGTCGGCGAGCAGCGTCGTGAAGTTGTCCAGCCCGACGAACGTCTGGGTCTCCGAGAGCAAGGTCCACTCGTGCAGGCTCACCCAGGCCGTGTAGACGAGCGGGAACAACCCGAAAGCGCAGAACAGCAGGAAGAACGGCGCCACGTAGGCGTACGGCGACACCCTCACGTCGAGGGTGTGCCGCATGCCCTGCCCGCGCCGTCGCGTGACCGCGAGGGGAAGAGTGCTCATTTGATCTTCTTGACGTCCTCGAGCACCTGGGCCCACGCCTGGTCCGGCGTCTGCTTGCCCTGCTCCACCCGGCCGAGCCCGTTGCCGATGGCGACCCGGACGTCTGCCTCCTTGGGGCCGAGGTGCTGCGGCTTGAGCGCCTTGGCGGCGTCCGAGTAGATCTTGCCGATGGGGGCGTCGCCGAAGAACGGCTTGGTGAAGTTCTGGATCTCCGGGTCGTCGTACAGCTCCGGGATCGACGGGAACGTGCCCTCCTCCTTGAAGACCTTGGCCTGGTTCTCCTTGGAGGTGAGGAAGTCGATCAGCTCGGCCGCCTCCTTCGGGTGCTTGCTCTGCTTCGGCACCATCAGGTGCGAGCCGCCGCTGTTGCCCGAGCCGCCGGGCACGGCCGCGATGTCCCACTTGCCGGAGGCGTCCTGGGCCTGCTCCTGGATGAAGCCCGTCATCCAGGCCGGGCAGATGATCGTGGCGAACGAACCCTTGGCGAAGCCGGTGTTCCACGGCGGGGAGAAGGCCGCCAGCTTGGCGGTCAGGCCCTCCTGGGTGAGCTGGTTCGACAGGTCCCAGGCCTTCTTCACGTCGGGGCTGGAGTCCACGATGATCTGGTCCTGGGCGTCGTACAGGCCGACGGGGGCCTGGTTGACCATGGCGCGGAAGATCTCGCCAGGGGAGTCGACGAACTTCGCGTCGGCCACGTCGGCCGCGGCGAACTTCTTGCCGGTCGCGATGTACTCCTCCCACGTCGGCCAGAGCGCCGCCACCTTCTCGCGCTCGCTCGGCAGGCCCGCCTTCTCGAACAGGTCCTTGCGGTAGCACATGGCCAGGCCGCCCACGTCGGTGCCGAGCCCGAGCACCTGCGCGCCGTCCTTGCTCAGGCCCTGCTGCCACTTCCAGTCGAGGTAGTCGGCCTGCCGCTTGTCGAGCCCGAACTGCTTGAGGTCGGTGAACTTGGCCGGCTGCGCGGTGAACGTGCTGATGTAGCCGACCTCGACGGCTGTGACGTCGCCCGCGCCCGAGTTCGTGGCCAGCCGCTTGACCAGATTGTTGTGGTGGTCGTTGAACTGCGTGACGTTCTCGACGATCTCGATGTCGGGATGGGTCTTCTTGTATTCCTCGTAGAGCGGTTTGAAGCCGAAGTCCCCGAAGAGGTCGACGGTCAGCTTGATCTTCTCGCCGGGATCGGCGCCCGCCTCTGTGGCGGAGTCCCCGCCACCGCCGCCGCACGCCGCCGCCAGGGTGAGCGCGGACGCGGTGAGCAACGACAGGCCGAGCCGCCGGATACGAGGGGTCATGGAAACCCTCCTGGGTAGGATCTGAGGGGTGAGAGAGCGCTCTCTCAAGAGATTCCAGGCGTTCATGCCGCTCTGTCAACGGGGGCTCCATAACAATCGGTGTTATGAAGAGAGCGTTCTCACAGCGGTGCGGAGCGGGCGGCGGCCGGCCGCTCGCGCCGGGGGTGCTCAGCCGTCGAGCGCGCGGCCGGCCATGCGGGCGTACATCCGGCCGGGGCTCGGCGCCCTGGTCAGGAAACCGGGCAACATGGGGAGCCCGACGGCGAACGGATCGAGCCGCTCGTAGAGCTCCTCGGCGTTCGCGGGCCGGTGGTCCGGCTTCTTCTCCAGCAACTGCGCCAGCAGCGCGCCCAGGTCGCCCGGCAACCCGGGAAGGGCCGGCGGACGCTCCTTGACCTGCTTCTCGAAGACCACGTAATCGGTGGGTCCGGTGAAGAGCTGGCGTCCGGCCAGCATCTCGTGCAGCACGCAGCCGAGCGAGTAGAGGTCGCTGCGCGGCTCGGCGACGCCGTGCTGGATCTGCTCGGGCGCCATGTACGCCGGCGTGCCGAGGATCTGCCCGATCCTCGTGAACGTGGTGACGTCCGCGTCGCGGAGCATGGCCAGGCCGAAGTCCAGCACCTTCACGCTGCCGTCGGGGCAGAGCATGAGGTTCGTCGGCTTGAGGTCGCGATGGCAGATCGACAGCGCGTGGGCCGCCGACAACACCGCGCACGCCTGCGCCGCGATCGCCGCCGCCCACGGCACGGGCAGCGGGCCGTGCTCGCTCACCAGGTCGGCCACCGTGACGCCCTCGATGAACTGCATCACCTGGTAGAGGCGCTGATCGTGGGTGCCGAAGTCGTACAGCACGGGGGCGCCCGGATGCTCCAGCCTGGCCAGGATGCGCGCCTCGCGGATGAACCTGCGCTCCAGCTCCTCGTCCGGCCCGCTGGGCAGCCTGAGCAGCTTCACCGCGACCCGGCGATCGAGGTGGCGGTCGTGGCCCGCGTAGACCGCGCCCATGCCACCCTGGCCTAGGGGGAGGTCGTCGAGCTCATAGCGCTCACCGATGACCATGCGCCCTCCCCCCAGCCTTATCTGGAGAAATATTACGACCGGGAAAAACTACACCGTCAGGACTGCGGGTGCAGGTGACCCTCGGCGAGCCCGTCGAGGCCCAGCCTGATCAACGTCTGCCCCAGCGCGGCGGTCTCCCGCAAGGCGTCCTCCAGCACGGCGAGCTGCCGGAACGCCGCGCCGTAAGCCTTCTGCTCCCTCAGCGACAGGCGCGGCAGCCGGGTGCGGCGCACGTCGAACCTGCTGGAGCCGGTCGTCACCCGGCCGCCCGCCGCCCGCAGGAAGCCGGCCAGGAAGTCGGGGTCGAGCCGCCGGGCGTCAACGCGGTAGAGGGTCAGGTGGGGCCCCAGCACCGCGCCGTCGTCGGCCATCACCCGCACCGCCGAATAGGAGGCCACCACGTCGCCGGAGCGGATCGCCACCAGCCCCTGCTGCGTACTGGTGGAGCCGGACGGCGAGCTGCCGTTGAGCACGTCGTCGGTGGTCAGCACCGGGATGTCCCCGCCGTCCGCGGCCATCTTGGGCGGTGCCTGCGCGGAGGTCACCAGGCCCTCCTTGATCAGGTCGCCCAGCGTGGTGGCCGGCTGGTCGAGCGGCTGCTCCAGGACCTTCAGATCGGGCGGCACGGCGGAGGCCGCCAGGAACCGGTCACGGGCCTCGGCGAACGCCCGCCCGACGTCGTCACGCCGCTGGTGGCGGGCCGGGGTCATGTCGACCTCGTCGGCCAGCAGGTCGATGATGCGTACGGTCTGGTCGGAACGGTCCTCGATGTAGGCCTGCCAGGCGGGCTCGACCAGCGATAGGTCGGCCGTGGCGTCGAGGATCAGCACGTCGGACGGCGGCCGCTCGCCCGCCGCGGGACGGCGCAGCAGCCACAGGTCCGAGCCGGGCAGCGCCACGACCGCCCGCAGCGCGCCCGCGCGCAGCAGATTGGCGCGGATGCGGCGGCCCGCCTTACGGCTGGCGGCGGCCGGCGGCATGAGGATGGCGACCAGGCCGCGCGGCCTGACGTGGGTGAGGCAGTGCTGCACCCAGGCCAGCTCCGGCTCGCCGCGCGGCGGCAGGCCGTGCTCCCAGCGCGGGTCGCCGGTCAGCTCCTCGTAACCCCAGGCGCGTTCGTTGAACGGCGGATCGCACACCACCGCGTCGGCCCGCTCTCCGGCGAACCCGTCGTGGCGCATCGAGTCACCCGCCACGATCGTGGCCTCGGCGCCGCGGAGCCGGAGCCTGGAGGCGGTGATGGCCGCCGACGTCTCGCTCAGCTCCTGGCCCAGCATCCTCGCGGGCATCCGCAGCCCGGCCGGATCGTGCACGGATCGCGAGGGGGCGAGGAGCAGCGTCCCGACGCCGCAGGCGGGATCGAGGATCGTCGCGCCTTCCTCGCCGACGAGCCGGACCATCAGCTCGGCCACGTCCTCGCGGGTGACGGAGAGCTGCCTCGAGTGTGCTTCGAGGTAGCGCTCACACAGGAATTCGTACGCGGTCAGCGGGTCGTGCTGCTCGGCCAGCTCGAGAATCAGCTCGGCCAGCTCCCGGTCGAGCCCGGCCGGCTCACCACCCGTCCGGGGGTCACCGGCCCGGGGGAGGGCGGCCTGGGCGTGGCGGGTCAGCAGCACGCCGACCTGGGCCACCAGCTCGCCCAGCCGCAAATCTCCGGCGGCTTTCAGGCGTTGCCACACCCGATCACCCAGGGAGACCTGGTAGGACTTCCCGTAGCGCCGAAGCCAGGACTCGACCTGCCGCAGCGAGAACAGCGGCTGGTTGGCGGTGCCCCCGACGGGGGCGGGGAAGTCGTCGTGGCGGCGGCGCCAGTTGCTCACCGCGGCACGCCCGACACCGGCGAGCCGGGCGATGTCCCCGGCGTTGACGGTCGGGTCGTGGCTCATGGAGCCCACAGTAGTTCACAAGAGTCTTCAGCGCATCTGCTTGTGAAGTCTTTCAACCAATGATTTACTGCTGGGTATGAAGCACAACATCCGCTATGCCGCCGGATCAGACGTGGGCCGCCGCAGGGAGCAGAACGAAGATTCCGGCTATGCGAGTGGCCGGTTGCTCGTGGTGGCTGACGGGATGGGTGGGCACGCTGCCGGCGAGCTGGCGAGTTCGGCGGCGATCGCCGTCATGCGGGAGCTGGATGCCACGCTTCCCGAGACCGGCGCCGACCTGGAGGCCGCGCTGGAGGGCGCCGTGCACGAGGCGGCCCGGAGGCTGGTCGAGCTGGCCGACATCGACCCCGCGCGCAGGGGGATGGGGACCACGGTGACCGCCATGCTGTGGGACGGCTACCGGTTCGCCCTGGCTCATCTTGGTGACTCCCGCGGATATCTGCTTCGCGATGGCGCTCTCTACCAGATGACCAAGGATCACACACTTGTGCAGTCGATGGTGGACGAAGGGCGCATCACGGAGGACCAGGCGGCCGTGCATCCCAGGCGCTCGATGGTGCTGCGGGTGCTGGGCAGTGAGGGCAGGGCGGAGCCCGACATGGCGCTGCGCGAGGCCGAGCCTGATGATCGCTACCTCCTCTGCTCCGACGGCCTCACGACCGTCCTGGGGCCCGAGGTCCTGCACGAGGTGCTGACCACGGTGGCAGACCCGGGCGCGGCCGTCCAGCGGTTGATCGATCTCGCCAACGAGGGCGGCTCGCCCGACAACGTGACCGTGATCGTGGCCGACGTCGTCGCGCCGGGCGCCGGAGAAGTGAGCGTCTACCGCGTGGGCGCGGGCGCCTGACCGCGTTGGTCTCATCAGATTCACCAGCCTCAATAGACGCCGATAACCACATAGCCGATAATTCGCCTCATAGCAAGACACTTTCGCAGTGACCCGCGCGAACGTGCGATGGCGCTACTACAGTCCATCGTGATTTGTCGGTTATCTGGGAGGTGTCACCCTGGACCCGATCACGGACGAGCTGCTGAAGACGGTGCGGCAGGAACTCGGATACAAGGAGAAGAGCGGCCAGCTCACCAAGTTCGGTCAGTGGTACGCGGATCGCGTCCAAGACACCCAATACCGCAACGCGCCATGGTGTGACATGTTCCTCGCCTGGGCCGCGGACAAGGCCGGCGTCACCGAATATGTCGGCGAATTCGCGTGGACTCCTTCCCACGCGGCCTGGTTCATCAAGCAGGACGCGTGGACGCGCAAGCCCGAGCCCGGAGCGCTGGTCTTCTTCGACTGGCGCGGCGGCAAGAGCTACAAGGGCGTCGACCACGTGGGCGTCGTGGAGCGTGTCTCCGGCAAGAAGATCCACACGATCGAGGCCAACGTCGACCGCGTGTGGCTCAAGCGCAAGACCCGCGAAACGGACAAGGTCGTCGGCTACGGCATCCCCCGATTAGTCAAGGCGAACGCCGAGCGGCTCGACGAGATCCGGTCGACCGAGCGGCCGTTCGTGTCCGCGCCGCGGCCGGAGACCGGGCACGGCTCGCCCCTCGACGTCCTCGGCACCCCGCCCGCGCTGCTCGCCGCGATGGTGCTCACCACGATCGTGCTCTCGCTCCGCGTGACCGGCCGCCGCCGCGGCACGCACCGCCGCCTCACCTGGCCATGGAACGCGCCAACCACCCGCCGCCCCGCCAAGACCTCCTCCGGTACGCGGACCCGCGAAAAGGTACGCGCCACCGCCCAGCGCCCCGC
>NZ_JAAAHR010000078.1:0-39277 GCF_009908215.1 Nonomuraea sp. K271
CCACCATCATCGGCAGCGTGGACAGCCGGTAGACCAGCGTCACCGGCTCGATCCCGGTGACCCAGCTCGTGGCCGCCATGTCGGCGTAGACGAACCAGTGGTAGGAGAGCCGCTCACCCAGCACCGACGGCAGCGTGGGCGGCACGTGGTGCCTGACCTCGCCGACCAACGCCAGGTGGTAGGGCATGTCGACGTACGCGCTGGAGACCGGGTGGCGGTAGAGCGAGATCACGCACCACGTGACCAGGTAGCCGACCACCCCGGCGAGCGCCCAGGCGCACCATCCCGGCATGCGCTCCCGGCCCGGCGTGCCCCGCCAGTGCCGCCGCAGGCGCGGCACGCACAGGAACGTGGCCACCACGGCCACGGGCGGCGCCAGCACCAGCAGCGGCTGCCCCGCGGCGCGGGCCGGGATGTAGGCCAGCACCTCGACCGCGTAGCCCAGGGCCAGCCCGGCCGCGAGGTCCTCCGCCGTCGTCCGCCCGCCCCCGGTCAGCGCCCGCCACAGCAGCGTGCCCGGCAGCGCCACGCCGGCGCCGACGTACGCCGCGAAGGCCGCCAGGTCACGGGCGGGCACCCCGCACCACATCAGCGCGGCCACCGTGCCCGCGGCCACCAGCAGGGCCGGCACCCAGCCCCGGCCGGGCCCGCGCCCCGGCGACCCCGGGAGGCCGACGTGCGTGCTCTCGGGTCTCGCCAGCGTCATCGGGTCACGGTCACCAGTCGGGTGAACTCGGCGGGCAGGTCGACGCCGTCCCACACCCGGTGGAAGCTGAGCGCGCCGCCGACGGGCACCATCCGGTCGACCCCGCGCCCGGCCAGCCCTCTGGCCAGCTCTTCCAGCTCGGCCCCCGCGAACCCGAAATGGGTCATCGTCTGGTCGCGCCGCTCGACCAGCGCGCCCAGCTCCGCCAGCGCGCCGATCCTGGCGTGCGCGAACGTCCCCGCCCCCAGCCACCGCCTGGGCGGCGCGGCGCCCTCGGCCAGCGTCACGTCCGCCAGCGCGTTGCCCCGGAACTCCACCCGCTCCGCCACCCCGTCGGCGGCCAGCCCGTAGGCGGCGACCCGCTTCTCCACGGCCATCGCCGCGTCGACCCCCCACCCGCGCTCGCCCAGCACCCGCGCGACGTGGTCGCCGAAGTCGGCCCGCGCCGCCTCGCAGTCGCCGGCCGTCCCCACCCAGAACACGGTGCCGGGGGACGAGCAGGCCGCCTGGTCGAACCAGTAGGCGTCGTTGACGAATTTCTCGGCCACACTGACCCGCACCGGCTCAGGAGCGCCCGACCACGCGGCCGCCCGGATCACCGCGAACGACGACCGGTCGGGGAAGACCAGGTCACGGGCGTGCGGGGCGAGCGCGTGCCGGCGCAGCGCGTTCACGGTGTCGTCGCCGCCCCACACCACCCGCAGGTCGCAGGCGGCGCTGAGCGCGGCGGTCACGGCGTCGTCGCGGTCGTAGGAGACGATCCGCTGCGTGTCGGCGATCGCCGGGTCGGCCTCGGCCAGCGCCTCGTGCAGCGTGTCGAGGATGAGCCCGGCCACCGGGCCGGAGCGCGGCGACAGGCGCACGACGTTGCGGTTGCCCATCAGGGCCGACAACGCCCAGGAGTAGACGAAGACGGTGTCGACGTTCGCGGGAGGGACGTGGAAAACCAGGCCGCGCGGGACGCGTACGTGCTCGCCCGCCGCCTCCTCGACCGTGCGGGCCAGCTCGCTGGGCCGCAGGAAGAAGCCGAGCGAGCCGAGCTCGGGATGCCGGCGTGCCGACGCCGGCCGCAGCAGCCGCCTGCCGAACGCGGCGAGGAACGCGCGGACCCGCTCGTCACCCGTCTCCAGCCGGCCGCGCACCTGCCCGAGCAGTACCTCGACGGGCACCCTCCCGGCAGCGGGGAACCTGACCGTCACCTCGGGGCCCGGCATCAGCCGCCCTGCCCGAACGTGTCGCTGCAACCCCGCGCCTCGGCCCGCGGCAACCTGCCGAGCACCTCGAACCGCCGCCCCGGCAGGCACCCGTCGTCGACGCCGCGCACGACGCCGATGTCCTCCGTCAGCAGGACATGCCCCGGATAGGAGGTCGGCAGCGTGCTGACCACCTCGATCAGCCCTGGCACGCCGGGCGGCGCCTCCTGCCACGTCTCCGGGTCGCGGATCACGACGTCGGCGAAGTCGGGGCAGTAGAGCCCGTCGCCGTCCGGCCCCTCGAGGAACACGGTGCCGATCTGCTCGACCATGCCGTAGAAGTTGTGCACGCTGCGCAGCCCGCACTCCTGCGCCAGCCGCCGCCGGAACTCGGCGTTGCCGACCTCCTGCTCGGCCAGCCGCTTCCACCCGCCCGAGTGGATCAGCACCCCCTGCGACAGGTCGGCGCCGAGACCGCGCAGGTAGAGCCAGACCATGAACGTGAACCCGAAGACCAGGAAGCGCTCGCCGCCGTGCCGCGCCAGGAACCCCTTGACCGCCTCGGCGTCCACCCTGCCGTGCTCGTCGAGCACGAACGTGTGGTCCCTGCCGAAGTTCATCATGCCGAGCACCCCTGCGCCCCGCGCGCTCAGCGCCGGATCGCGCACCACGGAGCGGCTGTCGACCACCAGCATCGGCAGCCGCCGCTCGCCCAGCACCACCCTGAGCGTCGCCGCCAGCATCCGGGTCTGCGCGGCCGCCGCCTCACGGTCGAGGAACACCCGGCTCGGCCGCTGCCCCGTCGTGCCGCTCGACGTCAGCACCCTGAACACCTGGTCCTCTTCCACGCTGCGCAACTCGTGCGTCTTGAACAGCCGCACGGGCAGCCACGGCAGGTCGGCCACCCGCTCGTAGGGAGGCCGCGCGCCGATCGCGTCGAGAATTCTGGAGTATGGGGGGCACGCCTGCCGGTGGCGCTCGGTCAGCGCCGCCAGGGCCGGCGCCAGCACCGCCTCCCGCTCGGCCCCGCCCAGCGTGAACACGCTCACCGGCCCCACCCCTCAGGGGTCGGGGACGTCATGCGAGGGACTCCAGCGCACGGTAGTCGATCTTGCCGTTGGCCAGGAGGGGAAGCCGGTCGACGCTGCGGACGTCGAACCCGCTCCAGTGCACGCGCAGCTCCGCGCCGAGCCGCCGGGCCAGCCTCGCGCAGCCTGCCGCGTCGAGTCCTTCCGTCCACACCGTGACCCGGTCGTCGCCGCTGGTGGCCGCCGCCGGGCCGGAGGCCGGCAGCAGACGCTCGATGTCGTCGAGGTTGACCCGCACGCCGAAGATCTTGGCGATGCGCTTGAGCCGGCCGGTGACGTAGAGGAACCCCTCGGGGTCGAGCCGCCCGAGGTCGCCCGTGCGCAGCACCCCGCCGAGGTCGTCGCCCCTGGCCAGGTCTGCGGCGCTCTCCGCGTAGCCCATCATGACGTTGGGCCCGTGGTAGACGACCTGACCGTCGTCGATGGACAGCCGCCCGCCGGGGACGGCGAGCCCGGCCGAGCCCGGCCTGTCGGCCAGCCGGTGGGGAGGCATGACGGCGATGCGGGCCGTGGCCTCGGTCTGCCCGTACATGACGAAGAATCGGTCGGCCTGGGCGGCGAACTCCTTGGCCAGCTCCTCGCTGAGCCGCCCGCCCGCCTGCGTCAGCGTGGCGAGCGCGGGGTGCTCGGCCCGGTCATAGCGCAGCCGGCGCAACATTTCGTACTGGTAGGGGACGGCGGCCAGTGACGTGCAGCGGTGGGCGTCGAGGTGGGTCCAGAAGGAGCGCTCCAGCAGCCCCGCCTCCGTCAGCACGACGCTCGCCCCCGCCAGCAGGTGGCTGTTGAGCACCGACAGGCCGTAGCTGTAGTGCAGCGGCAGGCTGGTCGGCGCCACCTCGGCGGGCTCGATGGACAGCGCCGTGGCGATGGCTGCGGCGTTGGCGAGCACGGCCCGGCGCGAGAGGCGGACGAGCCTGGGGTTGCCGGTCGAGCCCGACGTGGCGAGGAGCACCGCCAGGTCGGGATGCGGCTCCGGGGTGCCGCCTCCACCACGTTGCGCCGCGGCGCGCTGGGCGCGCGGTGACGAGCCGTCGGCCACGTGGGTGAACCCGAGCAGCGCGGCCGGCTGGAACCGGCCCGCCAGGTCGGCCAGCGCCCCGGTGGGCAGGTCGGGGTCGAGCAGCGCGAGCGGCCGGCCGGAGCGCCAGGCGGCGAGATAGCGCAGCACCGACGCGAGGTTGTTGCGCATCCCGCAGAACAGCGGACCTGGCCGCAGCCGTGCCAGGGCCTCGGCGGCGCGGTCGATGTGGTCGGCCAGCTTCCTTCCCGAGAGCCCCTCCGTGTCGCCCGCGACGACGAGCCGAGCCTCCGGATGGGGGAAGGGCGGCTCGGCGGGGGCGCAGCCGGCGGCCCACACAGCGAGCGAGCCCTCCCCGCTGGGAGACCGCGGGTCCGGTGTGGTCACAGCACCAGCCCGCCGTCCACCCCGAGGACCTGGCCGGTGATGAAGCCGGCGTCGGAGGAGAGCAGGAACACGGTGGCGCGGGCGACGTCGGCCGGCCGGCCGAGGCGGCCGAGCGGGGTGGCCGCGACCGTGGCCGTGCGGCTGTGCTCGTCGAGCGTGGTGAGCATGTCGGTCTGGATGTAGCCGGGCGCCACGGCGTTGACGCGGATGCCCGTGGGACCCAGCTCCTTGGCGGCCGCCAAGGTGAGGCCGATGATCGAGGCCTTGGTGGCGGAGTAGACCGCCTGACCGGCGCCGCCGGCGCGGCCCATGATCGAGGAGACGAGCACCACGGCGGGACTGGTGCCCCGGCGCAGCAGCCGGAGCGAGGCCTGCAGGGTGTGGGTGGCGCCGATCGCGTTGACCTCGAAGAGGCGGCCGATGGTGTCGTGGCGGACCATGCCGAGCAGGCCGGCCGCGTGCACGCCCGCGTTGATCACCAGGGAGTCGAGCCGGCCGTGCCGCTGGTAGATGCGCCGCATCATGGCGGAGACGAGCCCAGGATCGGCCACGTCGCCATGGACGGAGTCGGTCAGGCCGCCGGTCTCGGCGGCGACGTCGGCGGCGACCTTCGCGGCCCGCTCCTCGTCGCGGCCGTGCAGCACGACGTCGTGACCGGCGGCGGCCAGCGTGGTCGCGATGGCCCGGCCGATGCCCCCCGTGGAGCCCGTGACCAGGGCGACCCTGGCCTCAGCGGGCGGCAGCGCCGACGCCATGCTTCTCCAGCAGCTCGGTCGCCTTGGCGAACGAACTCATGTCGATCATCTCGTCGGTGTCGATCATGACGGAGAACTCGTCCTCCATCGCGGCGATCAACGCCATGTGGGCCAAGGAGTCCCACTGAGGGATGGCACGGTATTCGAGCCCGTCGACGTCGGTGCCGTCAGGCAGGTTGAGCGCCACGCGGAAGACGGCCCGCAGGCGATCGAGATGACTCATGATCACTCACTCTCTGTCCTCAAGGCGCGACCCAGTGTAGCCACGATCGACAGGTGAGGAGAAACCAAGGCCCCGTGCCGGGTAATGGAAGCGTATAACGACGAGTGGCGTGTGCGGGGGGCTGGGAATGTCGGCTGGGACACGCCAACCGTACGGGGGAAATGATGGACGAATCCAATCACTGGTACGGGCACTCCCGCATACTCGGCAAATATTGCGGCATGCCGGATGAGATGCCGAAGCGCATCCAAGGGTTTCTCCAGCACGGATGGAACTATCTCCACGGATTTCCTCCGAATGACCATTGGTGCAGCCCCGGCTACCCGCGTTTCGTCTGGTCGGACGTGCTGCGCCGCCGGGGCTGGTCGATGGGGCGCAGGGGGCACTATCTGATCGGAGCGCCCTGGATCTACCTTCTTCACCTCGAGCCGGACTTGGGCGTGGTTCCCGAACGGGAGGGTACGATCTGGTATCCCTTTCATGGATGGGAGAAGTATTCCGTCAGCGGCGACCACGGTCGACTTGCCGATGAAATACGCGATGTCGAGATTGGTCCGGTCACTATCTGCCTTTACTGGCTAGAGTTCGCAAATCCGGACATTCGGCGGGCGTACGAGTCGAGAGGTTTCCGGGTCGTCTGCCATGGCGAGCGCGGATCCCGCTGGGACGCGAAGGGGCGTGACTTCCTGCGCAAGCAGCTGGTCCAGTTGCGGCGGCACCGCAGGGTGGCCTCCAACAGGCTCGGCAGCGCGCTGTTCTACGGCGCGTCCGTGGGGTGTGAGATCGCCGTCTACGGCGATCCGATGCAGTACGGGGACGAACGGCCTGAGTACGGCGGCACGGCCCGCCGCATGAGGCTCTGGCCCGAGCTGCACGGCACGGCCGTCGACCCCGGGCTGGCGGCGGAGACGGCACGGCAGGAGCTGGGATTCGACTATCAGGCGACACCGGAGGAGCTACGGCGGATGTTCGGATGGAAGCGGGTGCGCCGCGGGTCCCCGGCGACCGGGCACGGAGCGAGGGCATGAGCACGCGCATGGACGAGGCACCCGAGAACGTCCGGCTCATCGGCGGGGAGATGCTGCTGTGGTCCGACATGTCCAACATGGGGGGTATCACGGACTGGCGCGGCGCGGCACTGGAACTGATCAGGCGGATGATCCCGGCGAGCGGCCGGGTGCTGCTGGTCGGGCCGCATCCCCAGGTGCTGGTGGACGAGATCGTCGAGCTGGCTCCCGAGGCGGCGGCGCTCGTGCGCTCCTATCCCGACGCGTGCGCGCTCGGCTCGCGGCACCCGGGGCTGGAGGTGTTCTGCGGGCGGCTGGAACTGCTCGACGGCGGCGAGTCGTACGACCTGGTGGTGGCGATCGACGGGCTGGCGCGCACGCACTCCGCCGAGGCGCCGGCCGCCAAGTGGAAGGACTCGGTGGCCGCGCTCGCGGCGCTGGTCGCGCCCGACGGGCGGCTGGTGCTCGGCGTACGCAACGACCTGGGCATCGACCGGTTCGTCGAGGCCAGGCCCGCTGACCGGGAGGGCGGCGACGACCAGTGGGCGCCGCACGGTTTCGACCCGAGCTACCCCAGCGGGCCGCTGGCCGTCGACCGCGGCCTGGAGTGCGCGGGGCTGGGCGTGTTGCGCCGCTACGCGGCCTACCCCGGGCGCCAGGCGCCGCGCGCGCTGCTGGCCAGTGAGGCGCTGGCCGGGGACCTGCCCGACGCGCTCACGTTCCCGCTCAGCGCCCGCGGCGGTGACCGCATGCTGGTGGCCGACCCGCTGCGGCTGACCCGCGTGGTGTTCCGCCACCGCCTGGGGGAGGAGCTGGCGCCCCTCTGGGTCGCCGTCGCCGCCCGGCCGCCGGTCACACCGGGCGTCGCGGGCGACCTGCCGCTGGGCCTGATCGAGGAGGGCTCGGCTCTGTACGAGTTCACCGGCACGGCCACCCGGCGGCTGCCCGACGGCGAGGAACGCCAGATCCCCACCGGCCGGGTCGTCGAGGAGATCCTCGTCGAGGCCTGCGCCCGTGAGGACGTCAAAGCCGTACGCGACCTGCTCGCCCACCTCGCCGGCTGGCTGGAGGGCGGCGGCAGCGTCGTGGGGGCGGCCGACAGCCTCGTCTACGACGGCGCCCGCTTCGCCGCGATCAGCCCGTCGGCCGCGCCGTCCATGCCGCCCGAGCCGCGCGTCGCGCTCTGCCGGATCCTGTGGCGTTTCGCGGTCAGGCTGCTGGCGGCCGGGCACCACCATCCGTGGCCGTGGCCGCTGGAGGCCGACCAACTCGCGCTTACCCTGTGCGGCATGGCCGGGCGGCCCTGCGACCGGGGCGACCTCGACCGGGCCAGGAAGTTCGACGCCGAGCTCGGCCAGCCCGCCGAACTGGCCGAGCATGCCCCCACCTACCGCGACCTGCTCGGCGCCCGCGACCGCCTGGCCGACCAGCTGACCGCGGCCCTGGCCAGGATCGCCCGCCTGGAGACCAAGCTGACCTACCGCGAGCGCGAGCTGGTCAGGTCGAAGTCCCGCCTGCGCAGGACGCAGCGCAAGGCCACCGCCTACAGAAGAACCCTCGGATACCGCCTCTCCCGCCGCCTGGCCCGCCCTCGCAAGGTCGCCCGCCGAGTCATCCGCCTGTTGTCCGGTTGACGTAACGATGAGGAGTGCATGTGCCGGTTCTGTCGGTGATCGTGCCGTTCTATAACGTCGAGAAGTACATCGGCCCCTGCCTGGACTCCATCGCCGCGCAGACGCTGAACGACCTCGAGGTGGTCTGCGTCGACGACGGCAGTGAGGACGGCGGCCCGGCCGTCGTGGCGTCCAGGCAGGCCCGCGACGGCCGGATCCGCCTCATCAGGCAGGACAACCACGGCGTCGGCCGGGCGCGCAACGTCGGCGTACGGCAGGCGAGCGGCCGCTACCTGGCCTTCGTCGACGGCGACGACACCGTGCCTCGCGACGCGTTCGGCCGCTTGGTGGCCTCGCTGGAGAGCACCGGCTCCGACCTGGCGTGCGGCAACGTCATGCGGCTGCACCGCAACCTGCTCGTGCCCTCGTGGGCGCACCGGCAGGCGTTCGCCAGGCCGCGCAAGGGCACCCACATCACCCGCCACCCGCTGCTGATCCGCGACCGCATGTTGTGGAACAAGGTCTACCGCCGCTCCTTCTGGGACGAGCTGGGCCTGAGCTTCCCCGAGCGCATGTACGAGGATCAGCCCGTCGCCATGGCCGCCCACGTCGGCGCCCGTTCCGTGGACGTGCTGTCCAGGGTCGTCTACCACTGGCGGCAGCGCGACGAGCCGGGCGCCTCGATCACCCAGCGCAGCCTGGAACCGGGCAACCTGCGTGACCGCCTGCTGTCGGTGGTGCAGACCGCCGACCTGCTCGGCCGCGCGGCGCCGGGGCTGAAGCCCGCCTTCGACCGCGACACGATGGACATCGACATGGGCGTCGCCGTCGAGGCCGTGGCCGCGATGGGCCCGTCGGCGGACCCCGAACTGCTCGACCTGGCCTGCCACTACCTCGACGGCGTGTCGCCGCAGGCCTGGCAGAGCATCCCGTTCGAGCGCCGCCTCCAGGTCCACCTGCTGCACCAGCGCCGCCTGGAGGAGCTGACCGACGTGTTCGCCCAGGCCCGCGACGGGCGGCTGCTGCCCGAGGTCGGCCGGGCCGGGCTGCTGCGCAGGCGCTGGCACGGCCGCCACCCGTCGATGCCCGCCCGCCTGTCGGACGTCTCCGGCGAGCTGCGCCTGGCGGGCCGGCTGGTGAGCCTGGAGTGGCGTGACGGCGTGCTGCACGGCGTGGGCAGGGTGGCGCTGGGCAGGTTCGACGCAACCCGGCTGCGCCGGGTGCGCCTGTGCGTGTGGCTGCAGGAGCGCGGGACGGGCGAGACCGTACGCCTGTCGGACGCGGTCAGCGCGCCCGTCTGGGAGGACTTCGAGCGCGACGACGGCGACCCGGTGGCCGAGCACACCTTCCCGTTCAGGTTCGCCTTCGACCCGGAGACGCTGACGGCCGCGCAGCTGGCCAGGCACGGGCACTGGGACCTGCGCGCGCGGCTGAAAGGCCATGGGCTGAGACTCGACGGGCGGGTGGCCGGTCCGCGCTGGTCACGGCCACTCGTCCCTGAGCCGCTGCGGTTGCCGGGAGTGTGGGTGGTGCCGGTACGCATGCCCAAGGGCGCCTGGGGTCTGCGGCTGCGTACGCCCAAGGCGGTCATCGGATCGTGCCGCGTGGACGGCGGCGAGCTGGTGTGCGCCGGGAAGATCTCCGACGCCGGCGACGGCGAGCCCGTGCTGAGGCTGAGACGCAGGAGCGACGGCGAGGAGATGTACTTCCCCGTCGCGCTGGAGGGCCGGGAGTTCCGCGCCCGGGTGCCGCTGGCCGACATCGACGAGCGCGTCGGCGACGAGGCGTGGTGGGAGGTGCTCATCGATCAGGGCAGGCCGCTGCGCCCCCTGGTGCGTACGGCGGAGCGGCCGGTCGCGACCGTCGCCGACCGGCGCTTCCTCATCGACAGGGACGACGACGGCGGCCTGCTGCTCGCCGAACGGTGATCAGGACATGATGCCGGCCAGCGTCTCCGCGACCCGCTCCTGCTGGACGTCCGACAGGCAGGGGAACAACGGCAGCGACAACTCCTCGGCGTAGTAGGCCTCGGCCACGGGGCAGAGCCCGCGCCGGTAGCCGAGGTCCTCGAACACCGGATGCAGGTAGGCCGGCAGGTAGTTGACCTGTACGCCGATGCCCGCGGCGCGCATGCGGTCGTAGACCTCCCGCCGGCGGCCGTCGCGCACCCTGACGGGGTAGAGGTGCCAGCTCGGCTCCACGTAGGCGCGCTGCGCGGGCAGGGTCAGCCCTGGCACGTCGCTCAGCATCAGGTGGTAGCGGGCGACCAGCTCGGCGCGGCGCGCGCGGAAGCGGCGCAGCCGCCGCAGCTGGCTCAGGCCGAGCGCGCAGAGCACGTCGGGCAGCCGGTAGTTCAGGCCGAACGCGTGGACCTCCTGGTGCCAGCCCCCCTCGCCGGGGTGACGCTGCTCGGCGGGATCGCGCACCAGGCCGTGGTTCATGAACCGGGAGGCCCGCAGGAACCGTTCGGGGTCGGCCGCCGCCACCGCGCCGCCCTCCGCCGTGGTGACGGTCTTGGTCGGGAAGAAGGAGAAGGTCGTCAGGTCCGCCAGCGACCCCACCGGCCGCCCTTTGTACGCCGACCCGATCGAGTGGGCCGCGTCGGCGATCAGCAGCGCCCCGGCCCCGTCGGCGACCGCGCGCAGCTCGTCGTAGTCGGCGGGATGCCCGGCGTAGTCGACCGCCGTCACCACTCGCGTGCGCGGCGTGACCAGCGCGGCGGCGCTGTCGGGGTCGAGGTTGCCCGTGTCGGGCTGCACGTCGGCGAAGACCACCCGCGCTCCCAGCAGCGCGGCCGTGGCGGCGGTGGCCACGAACGTCAGCGGCGAGGTGACCACCTCGTCGCCCGGCCCCACCCCCGCCGCGACGTAGGCGACGTGCAGCGCCGCGGTGCCGGACGTCACCGCCACGCACGGCACGCCGCCGGTCCAGTGGGCCAGCTCGGACTCGAACGCGCCGACCGCGGGGCCCGTCGTCAGCCAGTCGCCGCGCAGCACCTCCGTGACCGCCTCCACGTCGGACTCGGCGATCGACTGGCGTCCGTAGGGCAACATCAGCCGGTCACCATGCCGCGTAGGTCGTCGACCGACAGCCACTGGTCGTTGGTGTCGGAGCGGTAGGCGAACCCCTCGGGCAGCAGCTCGCCCGCCTGCGGAGGCCGGTAGCCCCAGGTCGCGATCGTCGGCTGGAGCACGTAGCGGTCGGCCAGCCGCAGCGTCCTGCGCCCGTCGTCGGGCCCGATCATCTCCTCGTGCAGCTTCTCGCCGGGCCGCACGCCGATCTCGTAGATCGGGCTGTGCGGGGCCAGCGCCTCGGCCAGGTCGGTGATGCGCATGCTGGGGATGCGCGGAACGTAGAGCTCGCCGCCCTGCATGAGGTCGAACGAGTCGACCACGAACCTGACGGCCTGGTCGAGCGTGATCCAGAACCTCGTCATGCGCTTGTCGGTGATCGGCAGGGAACCGCCCTGCCCCGCCAGCCGCTGGAAGAGCGGCACGACCGAGCCGCGACTGCCGACGACGTTGCCGTAGCGGACGACGGAGAAGCGGGTCTCGTGGGCGGCGGCGTAGTGGTTGGCGGAGATGAACAGCTTGTCGGCGACCAGCTTCGTGGCGCCGTAGAGGTTGATCGGGCTGGACGCCTTGTCGGTGGAGAGCGCGACGACCTTGCGCACGCCGCAGTCGATGGCGGCCTCGACGACGTTCTGGGAGCCGGAGACGTTGGTGCGGACGTATTCGAACGGGTTGTACTCGGCGGTGTCGACCTGCTTGAGCGCTGCCGCGTGGATGACGTGCTCGATGCCGTGCATGGCGCGGGTCAGCCGGTCGCGGTCGCGTACGTCGCCGAGGAACCAGCGCAGCCGCTCGTCGTCGAAAAGCTGCTTGAGCTCGTACTGCTTGAGCTCGTCGCGGGAGAACACCACCAGCCGCCGCACCCCGAGCGAGTCGAGCGCGTGGCGGATGAACGCCTTGCCGAAAGACCCCGTGCCTCCGGTGATCAAGATTGACGATCCACTGAGAATGCTCACGTGGCCCCCTGAAATCGCGTTTACGCGCTGTCGTCGTATGAGCAGCCGGTAGCATAGCGCGATCGATCGGAGACTCACTGTCACACGGGGGAATGGGGCTTCGGTGCGCATTGTCGGAATTGTTCAGGCTCGGATGGGCTCCACGCGCCTGCCCGGGAAGGTGCTGCGCGATCTGGGAGGCCGCTCGGTGCTGGCCTGGGTCGTACGCGCCGCGCGCGAGGCGGGCGCGCTCGACGATCTCGTCGTCGCCACCACGATCGAGCGGGCGGACGACGCCGTGGCCGCCGAGTGCCGCGCGCTCGGCGTGGCCTGCCATCGAGGGCCGGTCGACGACGTGCTGACGAGGTTCGTGCACGCGATGGCGGGGCGGCGGGCCGACGCGGTCATGCGGTTCACGGCCGACTGCCCGCTGCTCGACCCGGCCGTGATCAGGGAGGCGGCGCTGGTCTACCGGGCCGTGCCCGGCCTCGACTACCTCAGCACGAGCCTGGTGCGCACGCTGCCGCGCGGGCTCGACGTGGAGATCGTGGGCAGGGCCGCGCTGGAGCGCGCCGACCGCGAGGCCGCCGCCTTCCACCGCACCCACGTCACCTCCTACGTCTACGAGCATCCCGGCGACGCGCGGCTGCTCGGGCTGACCTACCGGCCCTCCGCCGACGACCTGCGCGTCACGCTCGACACCGAGGACGACTGGAAGCTGATCTCCCGCGTGGTGGCCGAGTTCGGCGACCGCTACGTGCCGGTCAAGGCGCTGGTGAGCTGGTTGCGGGCCCGGCCCGAGGTGTGCGGGCTCAACGCCCACGTGCGGCAGAAGGCGCTGCAGGACGCGTGAACGGCCGCCTCAGGGTGGGCTTGCGCTGCGACGCCGGGGTGAGCAGCGGGGTCGGCCACCTGGTGCGCTGCGTGGCGCTGGCCGAGGAACTGCGCGCCCGTGGCGTCGAGGTGGTTTTCCTCGGGCAGGTGCGCGGCTCGGCGTGGGCGCGGGCGCAGCTCGACGAGCGCGGGCTGCCGCTGGCCGACGCGCCTTCGGCCCCCGGACGCCTGGCGGCGCTGGCCCGCGAGCTGCGGCTGGCCGCCGTCGTGCTCGACTCGTACGAACTGCCCGCGGACACGGGGGCGGCGCTCCGGCGGGCCGGCCTGGCGGTGCTGGCCATCGCCGACGGCGACCCGCTGGGCCAGCAGGCCGACCTCTATCTCGACCAGAACCTCGGCGCCGAACGCCGCCACGGCCAGGGTACGGTCCAGGGCACGGGCGGGCGGTGGCTGGCGGGGGCACGTTACGCGCTGCTGCGCGACTGCGTACTCCGGTGCGCGCGTACCTCCCGGCCGGGCGGGGTGCCGCACGTGCTCTGCTTTTTCGGCGGCACCGACAGCGCCGGCGTCGCCCCCGCCTGGGCGCGGGCCCTCCTGGCGACCGGCGAGCCGTTCCGCGGCACGGTGATCAGCCCCGCGCCGTTCGAGGCGGGCGGACCGATCACCGTGATCCCGCCGACGGACCGCCTGCCCGAGCTGATGGCCGGGGCGGACCTCGTGGTCACCGCCGCGGGCTCGGCCATCTGGGAGCTGCTCTACCTCGGTGTGCCCGCGGCGCTCACCTGGGTGGCGGCCAACCAGCTCATCGGTTATGAGGAGCTGGTCGGCAGGGGCGTCGCCGCCGGGCTGGGCGCCGAGCCCGGCGAGAGGGCCGTGGCCGCGCTCGCCGAGCTGCTCGCCGACCCCGCCGCCCGCGAGGAACACGGCAGGCGGGGGAGCGGCCTCATCGACGGCAGGGGCAGAAGCCGCGCCGCCGACGCCCTGCTCGCCCTGCTCTAGACGAGGTCCCAGGTCAGCGGCGTGCCGAACGCCACGTCACGGGTGAAACGCCGGCCCATGACCTGCGCGGCGGCCTCGGGAGGCAGCCCGCCCGCCGGCCGGATCGAGCGTACGTTGCCGGGGGTCACCTGCTCGCCCGCCCGCACATCGCGTACGACGTGCAGGGACCGGCGGAAACGCAGCCCCTCGCGCTCGGACGGGCGCGGCCCGATCAGCGGTTCGCCCAGCGACTGCCAGGCCCGCTCGCTCTCCACCACCAGCGCCAGCAGCTCGCCCGGCTCCAGCGAGAAGGCCGCGTCGACCCCGCCCTCGGCCCTGGACGTCGTGACGTGCTTCTCGATCAGGCAGGCCCCCAGCGCCACCGCGGCCAGAGCGGCGCCGAGCCCCGGCGTGTGGTCGGAGACGCCGACGACCTCCCCGGTGAGCGCGGCCAGCAGCGGCAGCGCGCGCAGGTTGCTCTCGGCGGGCGAGGCCGGATAGGACGCCGTGCACGACAACACCGCCAGCTGCGCGCAGCCCGCCTCGCGGGCGGCCGTCACCGCCGCCTCGATCTCCCCGGCCGACGCCATGCCCGTCGAGATGATCAGCGGTTTGCCCGTGCTCGCCGCGAGCCTGATCAGCGGCAGGTCCACGATCTCCGAAGAAGCGATCTTGTACGCCGGCGTGCCCAGCTTCTCCAGCAGCTCGACGGCCGTGGGGTCGAAGGGCGAGGAGAAGGCGGTGAGCCCGTGCTCGCGGGCCCGCTCGAAGATCGGCTCGTGCCACTCCCACGGCGTGTGGGCACGCTCGTAGAGCTGGTAGAGGTGCTCGCCGCCCCACAACTCGTGCCCCTCGCCGATCCGGAACGCGGGCCCGTCGCAGTCGACGGTCAGCGTGTCGGCCTTGTAGGTCTGCAGCTTCAGCGCGTGCGCGCCGCTGGCCGCCACCGCGTCCACGATGGCCAGCGCCTGCGCCAGGCTGCCGTTGTGGTTGCCGGACATCTCGGCCACGACGTACGGCGGATGCCCGTCCCCGATCGGCCGCCCCGCGATGGAGATCATGCCTGCCCCTTCTTGAGCTGGATGGCCACGACGTCGCGCGGCACGCCGTCGACGTCGCGCTGGTAGGAGTCCACCTCGGAGAACCCGAAGCGCCGGTGCAGCAGCCTGACCGGCGCGTTGTCGGCCAGCACCTCGCCGCGCAGCGTGCTCTGCCCGAGCGGGCCGAAGGCGTACGCGATGGCCGCCTTCTCCAGCCCGATCCAGGCCCGCAGCAGGTCGCCGGAGCGTTCCAGCCCTTCGAGGTCGAGGTAGAAGCCCCAGGAGGCCGGGCCGCACGGCAGTCCGGCGTAGGTCACCACGCCCGCGGAGACCCCGTGGTGGTCGTAGATCAGCACGCATCTGGACGGGTCGGCGCGGACCGCCTCCCACCAGCGCAGGTGCTCCTCCTCCGCGATCTCGTGCGTGGCGAAGCTGGCCGCGCGCACACGCGGATGGTTGCGCCACCGGCGCATGACGGGCAGATCGTGGTCACGGACGCTCCTCAGCATCGCTGCCCCTAACTCTCAGCGCGGACTCAACTGCACAACGTAGCCGATCGTGCGTCAGGTAAAGAGCTCATCAGGGATGCGGATCCGGTGCGGTCGTCACGGCATGCTGCCCTCGACCTGTCCTTTCGAGCCAGGTCCAGGAAGCAAGGAGCAATCGTCATGATCCCCCTGCTCAGCGTCGTCGTCCCGTTTCAAGACGTGGAGGCGTACATCACCGAGTGCCTGAAGTCGCTGGCCGCCCAGACGCTCGAAGACATCGAAGTGATCCTCGTCGACGACGGCTCCGAGGACGGCAGCCGGCGCGTGGCCGAGGACTTCGCCGCGCGCGACGAACGGTTCGTCATCGTCACCCAGCGCAACCTGGGGCCGGGACCGGCGCGCAACGCGGGCATCCGGCACGCCCGCGGCACCTACCTGGCGTTCGCCGACAGCGACGACGTCGTGCCGCCGAACGCGTACGAACTGCTCGTCGGCAGCCTGGCCGAGACCGCGTCCGACCTCGCGTGCGGCGCGGTCGGACGGCTCGTGGACGGCCGGCTGGAGGAGTCGACGCTGCACGAGAAGGTGTTCAGGCGGCCGCAGCTGTGCACCCACATCACCGACAAGCAGGTGCTCATCAGGGACCGCACCGTGTGGAACAAGGTCTACCGGCGCTCCTTCTGGGAGCGCTGCGGCCTGGCCTTCCCCGCCGGCATCTACGAGGACGTGCCCGTCGCCATGCAGGCGCACGTCCTGGCCACGAGCGTGGACATGGTGGGCGAGGTGGTCTACCACTGGCGCAGGCGTGAGTCGGGGGCGACGTCGATCACGCAGCGCAGGACCGAGCCGGACAACCTGTACGAGCGCCTCGCGGCGATCCGCGCGGTCCGCGCCTTCCTCGACGAGCGCGCGCCTGAGCTGCTCGACGGCTTCGACGCGCTGGTGCTGGAGAAGGACATCCTGTTCCTGTTCCAGGCGCTGGAGAGCTGCGACGACTGCGAACCGGTGCTGAAGCTGGCCCACGCGTGGCTGGCCGAGCTGAGCGTGCGGGCGCTGGCCACCGCGCCCTCGCTGCGCCGCCTGGAACTGCACCTGGTCAAGCGCGGGCTCGTACGGGAGCTGCGCAAGGTGCGCGCTTTCCGCAGGGCCCGCGAGGGCGGCACCCGCATCGTGCCGCGCGGCCGGCGCATCACCAACTGGTACGGCGACTACCCCTTCTTCCGCAACCGCCGGCTCCGCATCCCCGACGAGGTGTTCGACGCTCGCGACGAGCTCAAACTGGTGGCCAAGGTCGACGCCTGCGAGTGGACGGGCCAGGAGTACCTGCTGCGCGGGCACGTGTCGTTCCACCGCGTTGACAAGAAGGTGTCCAGGGTCGGCCTGTGGTTGTGCGACGGACGCCGTCGCGTGCCCCTGGAGGTGCGGCGCTCGGGCCGGTACGGCGTGGTCGCCGCCATCGACCCGCGCAAGCTCGGCGGCGGCAGGAACTGGAAGCTCCAGGTGCGGGCCGAACTGCGCGGCCTGGTCATGACCGGCTGGTGCAGGGATGGCGACACCGGGCCCACGTGGCGGTTTTCCGTGCCGGGACGGTCAAGAACAGGCATGGAAACCACCCAGTAGTTCCAGAGAGTAATCGATCTGGCGCGTTGCGTGGCCATGCTGGAGTCCATGAGGACCTATTCGCTCGATGACGTCCACGAGACACGCAAGCGGAGAGATTCCTGGTGGACCGTGTACTTCGTGGACCCGGCCGCCTGCCGGGTCGCGCTGGCCGTGGCCAACCGCACCCGGCTGACGCCCAACGCGCTCACCGTGTTCTCTCTGGTCCTCGGCGCGGTGTCGGCCGCCTGTTTCACGATGAACCAGCTCGTGGCGGGCGCCCTCGCGTTCTATCTGAGCTTCATGATCGACTGCGTGGACGGCAAGGTCGCCCGGCTCAAGGGCACAGGCACGCCCTTCGGGCTCTGGCTCGACTACGTGGGTGACCGTGTCCGGGTGGTCCTGTGCGCCGGAGGGCTGGCGTACGGGCAGTACGCGCTGACGGGCGATGTGCGCTTCATCGTCCTGGGCGCGGCGGTGGCCGTGCTCGACCTGTTCAGGTACGTCAACGCGCCGCAGATGAAACGGGTGCGCGAGGCGGTCAAAGAGGGGCGGCAGGAGCCCGGCGACGAGCATGAGCCCTTCGATCAGGATCCCTTCGACCAGGAGTCGCAGGAGCCGCAGGATCGGGTGGCGCTGGGGCGGGGGCCCCGGCGGCGCAGTTTCCCGAGACGGCTCAACAGGTTCCTGGCCCGCCACCGGGTGCGCTCGCACCTGATCAGCGGCATCGAGTTCCACGCGGCGGTGTTCGTGGTCGCGCCTCTTGCGGGGGCATGGGCGCTCATCCCGCTCGCCGCGATGTCGGGGGTCCTGCTGCTGGCCAACGAGGTCTTCCTCGTCTACCGGCTGTGGCTCTTCACGCGCAGGCACGGCGCGGCCTCCTCTCAGGAGAGCCGAGAGCACGTTCTCGTCTAAGTTTTCGGGGGTTACTACGCAATGTCCGACCGGCCAGTCTTCGTCATCGGATGCCCGCGGTCTGGCACCACGATGCTCCAGCTCATGCTCCATTCGCACCCGCGCATGGCGGTGCCTCCGGAGACGCGCTTCCTCGTACCCGCCTACTACCGCCGGCGCACGTGGGGCGACCTGCGGGTCACCCAGCGCCGCCGCGCGTTCGCCCAGTGGATCGCCACCGAACGCAGCACGAAGTTCCGCGAGCTCAAGATCGACAAGGACGAGTTCATCCGGCAGTGCGTGGAAGGTCCCGGCTCGCTCGGGTCGGTGCTCGGCACGGCCTTCCGCATGTACGCCGACCGGTTCGACAAGCCGCGCTGGGGCGACAAGCGGCCGAGCTACGTCAAGCAGGTCGACCTGCTGCTACGCCTCTTCCCCGACGCCCAGTTCATCCACCTCATCAGGGACGGCCGCGACTGCGTGTCCTCGCTGAAGGAGATGCCCTGGTACAACCTGGACTCCTTCCACGCCGTGTCCACCTGGGCCGAGGCCATCGACGCGGGTGGCCGGCTGCGCCGCACCCTGCCCGAGGACACGTACTACGAGCTGCGCTACGAGGACCTCACCGACGACCCGGCGACCGAGCTGAAGAAGCTCTGCCACTTCCTTGAGGAGGACTTCGCCCCGTCGATGGTCTCCCCGCGCGAGGCCGCCCAGGTGGCGGTGCCGCAGCACAAGGTGTGGCACAGCAACACGCACGGCGACGTCCTGCGCAGCCGCGTGGGCAGCTGGGCGAACCGGCTGGAGGACTGGGAGATCTCGTTGTGCGAGCACATGCTCGGCGACCGCCTGGAATCCATGGGGTACGAGCTCACGGGCGCGCCGAAGCCCTCCAAGGAGCACGTGATCGCCTGCCAGAAGACGATGCAGAAGCGTAAGGCCAGCCGCATGCGCAAGGCCATGCGCGACCGGCTCAACCGCCTGCGCGAGCCGAGCCCGGTGGCCGCACTGCTCACCTCGGGCCAGTGCGCGCTCGCGGGCGTGCCCCACCACCGCCCGGAGGTGACCGAACCGGCGGTGTGATTCGGGGGAGCGAAGTCCTTTTCGCGGCTGTCAGCGGTCGATGTGAGCGAACATCGACTCCCAGCCGTCGAGAACGTGGTCGAGGCGGAAGGCGGCGGCCCGGGTGCGGGCCGCCGCCCCGAGACGCCGCCGTTCCCCGGCGGAACGCACGAGCCGGCCCAGCGCGCCCGCGAAGGCGGCGACGTCGCCGGACGGCACCGGCACCGGCCCGGCCGAGCGTACGCCTCCCGACACGTCGAACGCGACCGAGGGCACCCCGTGCGCGGCCGACTCCAGCAGCACGACGGGCAGGCCCTCGTGTTCGCTGGTCAGGCCGAGCACCGAGGCGGCGAGGTATTCGGCGGGCATGCGCGCCGCGGGCACCCGTCCCCGGAAGATCACCCTGTCCCCGACGCCTTCCCTGGCCGCGTGCTCGCGCAGCCGCGCCAGCTCGCCGCCGTCGCCGATCAGGTGCAGCTCCCACGGCGGCGGCGCGTCCGACCTGGCGAACGCGCTGATCAGCCGGTCGAACCGTTTGACCCCTTCGAGCCTGCCCACGCCCAGCACCCGCGGCGAGTCGAGCGGGGACGTCTCCTCCGGCCAGGTGGACAGGGGATTCGGCAGGCTCCACGTGTTGGGCAGCAGCGCGTGTTCGGAGAAGCGCCAGGCGTCGTCCTCGCTGAGGAAAACCGCCTGGTCGAGCGAGGGATAGTGCTTCCTGATCGAGGCGAGGTGCCAGGTGTCGCGAGCGTGGTCGTACGAGCCGTGATACTGCCCGATCGGACGGAACGCCGGCGGCAGGAGGCCCGCCATCCTGGCGACCGCCGAGGGAGAGGTCATCACCGCGTACCCCGGCCTGATCCCTTCCAGCAGCCGCCTCAGTTTCCCGTCGGCCCGGCCGCGGGCCAGGCGGCCCGTCGAGTCCAGGGGGCGGCGGCTGATGACGTGGTGGTGGTAGAGCGGCCGGTCGACGTACCGGAAGGGGGCGGGGGAGCGGTGCAGGCCGATGACGTGCACCTCGTGGCCCCGCCCGGCCAGCCCCTGGGCGATGGTGTGCGTGACCTGCTGGACGCCGCCGAGGGAGTCGGCGTCCAGGCAGGCGAGGACGACGCTCAACGGGCGCCTTCGAAGAAGTCGGCCACGATCCTGGCAGAGGCGTCGCCGTGCTCGTCGGCGCACCAGAGGTCGCGGAAGGCGGCGTACCGCCCGGCGCAGGCGGCGTGCCGCGCGGGCAGGTCCCTGAGGGCGGCGATCAGGTCCTCGGTGGTCGTCACGCACGGTCCCGGCGCTATGGCCGGGAGGTCGTGGTAGACGCCCCGTTCGGAGAGCCGGTAGTCGTCCCAGTCGTCGATGAGGAACAGCATCGGCTTGCCCGTGAGCGCGTAGTCGCACATCACCGAGGAATAGTCCGTCAGCAGCGCGTCGGAGGCGGGCATGAGGTCGTTGATCTCCGGGTACGCCCCGGCGGTGCGGACGAAGTGCAGCAGGTGCTCGGGCACGCGGTAGCGCTCGACGGGGTGGGTGCGCAGGATGACGACCCACTCGCCGGCCAGTTCGTCGGCCATGAGCTCCAGGTCCGCGCGCACCGAACGGCCGCTGCCCTTGGCCCGGTCGCGGTAGGTGGGCGCGTACAGCAGGATCTTCCTGTCGGGCGGGATCTCCAGCCGCTCGCGTACGTCGTGCGCCCCCTCCCCGCGTACGAGCGCGTCGCAGCGGGGTGTCCCGCAGCGGTAGACCTTGCCCGTGTAGCCGTTGGACGGCAGGAACACCCGCGAGAACTCCGCGCTCGGCGACACCAGCGCGTCCCACCGGGCGACCGCGGCCCGCCACCGCGCCCGCGGCTTGTCGAAGTCGCCGCGCAGGTCGGGCGCGTCGAAGCCGATCGACTTGATGCCCTGCCCGTGCCAGGTCTGCAGGTAGCGGGTGCCCCGCGGCTTCGGGTAGTCGAGCGGGAACCCGTGGCTGTCCACCCAGATCCCCGCGCGGGCCATGGTCCAGACGTAACGCCAGCTGCCCCTGCGCACCCGCCGTACGCCGGGAGGGAACCCGCCGCGTCCCTTGGCCGCCGACCAGACCACCTCGATCGGCAGCCCGCGCCGCCGCACCTCCTCGTGCAGGGCGCGGGGGCTGCCGCTGTAGCCCTTGCCGACGTCCGACTCGAACAGCGCGAGGTCCCTGCGCCGCGGCAGCACGCGGATCAGCACCTTGTACGCCCGGAGCTTGTTCCTCGGCGTGCTGTACCGCTTGATCAGGCGCCGTTTGACCCGTTGCCACACGGGCCGGGGCCCGCCGACGGGACGTACGCACAGGTAGGCGGCCTGGCCCTCGGCCTTCACCGTGCGGCCGGGCAGTTCGACGGGCTTCATGTGCGGGTCGACGACGATCCGGTCGGTCGTGGTGTGCCCGTCGGAGGTCCTGGTGAAGCCGATGCGCGGATCGCACTTGCCGGTGGGCGTGAAGACGACCTCGCTGACGTAACCGCCGTCGCCGGACGCGCGCGGCGTGATGGGGACCCGTCTGCGGCCGAGCTGCAGGAACGCCTTCCACTCCAGCGGCAGCTTGCCGAACGGGTCGTAGCTGCGCACGGTCATCCGTACGTGCTCGCCGTCAGAGGAGACGGCCGTGGCCTCGTGCCGCAACCTGGACTTCGAGAAGGGCAGCTCCGCGAGCCGCAGCCGGGTGATGTCCATGCCTGGTGAGACCGTTGTGCCCCAGTACGTACGCCCGTCGCGCTGCACGGCGGCCCTGGGCGCGGCCCTCGGCCCGGTGAGCTGGCCGGCCGCGATGCGCAGGTCCTCGATCCGGTCGTCCAGGACGAGCCGGCAGCAGACTCGTTCGAGCGGCGACAGCTCGTCCAGCGCGTCCGCGGGGATCTCCTCCAGGTACGGCCGCACGATGGAGGCGAACTCCTTGGTCCACACCAGGTCGCGCGAGGGCAGCGGGTTGAGGTAGACGCGCAGGTCCTGGCGGAGGAAGCGGCGCTGGCGGTGCGGCACCAGGTCCTCGGCCCCGTGCCGGCGCAGGGCGTCGTCGCTCATCCTGGCGGCGACGACCCGCTGGCGTACGTTGTCCAGGTCGTCGATGCTCAGCGAGATCGACGTGTTCGCCGGTGCCCGGTGCCAGTGGTAGACCGTCCACGGCACGACGGCGAACCTGCGCGAGCGCGCGTACAGTTCGGCGGCGAAGACGTGGTCCTCGTAGTGGATGTCCTCGGGGAAACGCAGGCGGGCGGCGCGCAGCCGGCTCAGGTCGTAGAGCTTGTTGGTGGTGAAGCTGTCGAGGAACAACGCGGGCTCCTCACGGATGCCCTCGACGACCCGCCGCCGGGCGAACAACGACGGATAGTACGGCTGGAGGCGTCCCGTCCGCTCGTACAGCCGGGAGATCTGCCCCGACACGAAGTCGGCGCCGGTGCGCTCGATCTCGGTGAGCAGGCTCTTGCACGCGTGCCGGGGCAACTCGTCGTCGCTGTCGAGGAACATCACGTACGGCGCGGTCGCGGCGTCGATGCCGTCGTTGCGCGGGGCCCCGCACCCGCCGCTGTTGCGCTGCCTGCGCAGGTAGCGGACCCGGGGATCGCCCGCCATGAGCCGGGCCGCCACCTGCGGGGTGGCGTCGGTGCTGGCGTCGTCGGAGATGATCACTTCCAGGTCGCGCAGCGACTGCCCGAGCACGGAGTGTACGGCCCTGGGCAGGCGGTCCGCGTCGTTGTACGTGATGACGACGACGGTGCAGTCCGGCATGCCACGTCCCCCCAGTAGTCGCCTGCGGGAATGGGCTGCCCCTGCCGGAAGGGAAGTGTCAGGACTTGGTTGACTATTTGCCTAAAAATCAGCGCGTAAGCCGACGAATCACCCAGGCGATGACCAGCAGCGCCGCGACCGCGCCCGCGATGGGCGCCAGCCGCTTGACCAGCGGTTGCCCGGCGATCTCCAGCAGGTCGAGCGCCTCCTCGTCGGCCGTGCGCGAGGTGCGCAGCGAGCCCACGGGCCGCATCTCGTCCCGGACCTCCTCGGGCTCGCCGGGCTCGGGCACCGCCGCGAGATGCCGATCGTCGTCCTGCGGAGAGGCCGGCTCGACGGTCGACTCGGACAGCAGCTCGGCGAGGTTCTCGGCGAACCTGTCGATGATCTTCGCGCCCACCTCGGCCATCACGCCGCGTCCGAACTGGGCCGGCCGGCCGGTCACGTTGAACGTCGTCTCCACGGCCACCGCCGTGGCCCCTTCGCGCGGCGTCATGTGCGCCTTGACCGTGGCCGAGGCCGTGCCCGAACCCCTCGCTTCCTTGCCCGAAGCCTTGATCGTCAGCGTATGGGAGTCTTTGTCCACTTCCTCGAACGCGGCCGACCCCTTGTACGTCACCGTGATCGGACCGACCTTGACCTTCATCCTGCCGGTGAACTCGTCGCCCTCGAAGACGTCAAGGCTCGCCCCCGGCAGGCACGGAGCGACCCGCTCGACGTCGAGCAGCACCGCCCAGGCCTGCTCGACCGGAACAGGAACCGTGAACTCGTGTTCGAACCGCATCGCCATGGTCCGCTCCTTCTCCCGATGGGTGCGACATTACGCCGGGGCGGGGGCACCCCGGAAGGGATGCCCCCTTCAGGTCAGGGCGATCCGGCCGCCGTGCGTACCGCGCGGTGGGTCAGCACCCTGGCCAGGTGCCGCCGGTAGTCGGGCTGCGCGTGCAGGTCGGCCGGCGGAGAGGTGTCCGCGGCCGCCTCCTCGCACGCCAGGCGCACCTGGTCGCCGAGCTCCACGCCCCGCAGGGCCGCCTCCGTGGCGCGGGCCCGCAGCGGCTTCTCACCCATGTTCGTCAGCCCGATCCTGGCCTCCGTGATCGCGCCGTTCGAGCGCTTGACCGCCGCCGCCACCCCGACGATCGCCCACGACTGCGCGGTCCTGTGGAACTTCTCGTAGTGGAAGCCCCAGCCCGCGCCCAGCTTCGGGATCTTCACGCCGGTCAGGATCTCGCCCGGCTCCAGCGCCGACTCCAGGTAGTCGACGAAGAAACCGGCGGCCGGAATCTCCCGCTCACCGCTCGCCGACCTGGCCACCAGCACGGCGTCCAGCGCCAGCACCACGGCCGGCAGGTCGCCCGCCGGGTCGGCGTGCGCCAGCGAACCGCCGAACGTGCCCCGGTGCCGGATCGCCCGGTCGGCCACCATGGCCGTGGCCAGCGCCACCAGCGGGCAGCCGGCGGTGACCACCTCGGAGCGTACGACCTCGTCGTGCGTGGTCATCGCGCCGATGAAGACGTGGTCGCCGCGGTCGTGCACGCCTCTCAGATCGGGCAGCCGGCCGACGTCCACCAGCGTCGACGGGTACGCCAGGCGCATCCGCAGCAGCGGCAGCAGCGACTGACCGCCCGCCAGCACCTTGGCGTCCTCGTCCGAGGCGAGCGCCTGGCAGGCCTCGTCCAGCGAGGCGGGCCGCGCGTAGTCGAACTGCGCGGGAATCATGGCCGTACTCCTTCCTGCGCGCCATCGTTGAGGGCCCGCCAGATGCGTTCCGGCGTGCACGGCATCCGTACGTCGTGCACCCCTCGCGGGCGCAGGGCATCGACGACGGCGTTCACCACGGCCGGGGTCGAGGCGATCGTGCCCGCCTCGCCGACGCCCTTGACGCCCAGCGGGTTGCTGGTCGCCGGCGTCTCGGTGCGGTCGAGGGTGAACCCCGGCAGGTCCGCCGCGGACGGCAGCAGGTAGTCGGCCATCGTGGTGGTCAGCAGGTTGCCGTCGGCGTCGTAGACGGCCTCCTCGAACAGCGCCTGCGCGATGCCCTGCGCGATGCCGCCGTGCACCTGGCCCTCCACGATCAGCGGGTTGACGACCTTGCCGACGTCGTCGACCGCCACGTACGAGCGGATCTTCACCATGCCCGTCTCCGTGTCCACCTCCACCGCGCACAGGTGGGTGCCGTGCGGGAAGGAGTAGTTCTCCGGATCGAACGTGGCCTCGGAGTCGAGCCGCGCCTCCACCCCGTCGGGCAGGTCGTGCGCCGTGAACGCGGCCAGGGCCAGCTCCTGGATCGTCTTGCGCGACTCGGTGCCGCGCACCTTGAACGCCCCGGACTCGAACTCCAGGTCGTCCGGCGAGCACTCCAGCACGTGCGCGGCCAGCGTGCGGGCCTTCTCCTTGACCTTGTCGCACGCCTTGAGCACCGCGACGCCGCCGATGACGAGCGAACGGGAGCCGTAGGTGTCCATGCCCTTGTGGGCGATCGCCGTGTCGCCGTGCAGCACCGTGACGTCCTCGAACGGCACGCCGAGCGCGTCGGCCGCGATCTGGCTCCACGACGTCACGTGGCCCTGCCCGTGCGGGGAGGTGCCGGTGATGACCTCGACCTTGCCCGTGGGCAGCATGCGCACCGCGCCGTGCTCCCAGCCGCCGGCGCCGTAGTTGGCCTCGCCGAGCATCCGCGACGGCGCCAGGCCGCACATCTCCGTGTACGTGCTGACGCCGATGCCGAGCTGCACCGGGTCGCCCCTGTCACGCCGGTCGGACTGTTCGGCCCGCAGCTTGTCGTAGCCGAACAACGCCAGCGCCCTGTCCGTGGCCGCCTCGTAGTTGCCGGAGTCGTACGTCAGGCCCGAGATCGTGGTGTACGGGAACTCCTCGTGCTTGATCCAGTTGCGCCTGCGCACCTCCACCGGGTCCAGGTTCAGCTCGGCGGCCAGTTCGTCCATCATGCGCTCGATGGCGAACGTCGCCTCGGGCCGGCCCGCGCCCCGGTAGGCGTCCGTGGGCATCTTGGTGGTGAACACGCCCGTGCACGCGAACTCGTACGCGTCCATCTTGTAGATCGCGTTGAACATCGACGCGCCCAGCATGGGAATTCCCGGTGACACCAGCATCAGATAGGCGCCCATGTCGGCCAGCAGGCTCACCTGCAGCCCCCGGATGCGCCCGTCGGCGTCGGCGGCCAACCTGACGTGCTGGATCTGGTCGCGGCCGTGGTGCACGGTCAGGTTGCCCTCGGAGCGGGACTCCGTCCACTTGACCGGCTTGCCCAGCTTGCGCGTGAGCAGCAGGCCCAGCACCTCCTCCGCGGTGACCTGCAGCTTCGAACCGAACCCGCCGCCCACGTCGGGCGCGATCACGCGGATGCGGTGCTCGGGCACGCCGGTCACCATGGCCAGCATGACCCGCAAAACGTGCGGGATCTGCGTGGACGTCCACAGCGTGAACGACTCGCCGTCCGTGTCGGCCAGCACCGCCCGCGGCTCCATCGCGCTCGGTATCAGCCGCTGCTGCACGTACGTGCGGTCGATGACGACGGGGGCGCCCTCGAACGCCGCGTCGAGGTCACCGGACGTGAGCTTCGCGCTGAACGCCTTGTTGCCCGCCTCGTGCACCTTCGGGCTGCCCTCGGCGAGGGCTTCGTTCATGTCGAGCACGGCGGGCAGCGGCTCGTAGTCGACCTCGATGGCGTCGAGCGCGTCGGCGGCGCGGTAGCGGTCGGTCGCGACGACGCAGGCCACCGCCTCGCCGACGTAACGCACTTCGGACACGGCCATCGGCGGGTGGTCGGGGATGACGATGTCGTCGCTCACCGGCCAGGCGCACGGCAGGCTGCCCTGCTCCGCCGCGAAGTCCTCCCCGCTGAACGCCGCCACGACCCCCGGCAGGTCACGCGCCCCCGACACGTCGACCCTGGTGATCCTGGCGTGCGCCATCGGGCTGCGCAGGTACATCACGTGCAGCATGCCGGGGCGCGAGAGGTTGTCCGTCCACTGTGTCCGCCCCGTGAGCAGCCTCGTGTCCTCCTTGCGCCGCCGCGGCCTGCCCACCTCGGACCGGCTGGTCGGCTCGTTGACCTGGTCGCTCCGGGCGATCTGCTCGGCGACCAGGCCGGCGTCCATCTCGGTCATGACGAGCTCACCGCCTGCCCCATCTCCTGCGCGCCCCTGCGTACGGCGCGCACGATGTTGCAGTAGCCGGTGCAGCGGCACAGGTTGCCTTCGAGGCCCTCCCTGATCGTCTCCTCGGACGGGTCGGGGTCGTCTCTGAGCAGGTCGATCGCGGCCATGACCATGCCGGGCGTGCAGTAGCCGCACTGCAGCGCGTGCTCTTCGTGGAAGGCGCGCTGCATCGGGTGCATCGACCCGTCGGCGCCGAGGCCCTCAATGGTGACGACGTCGGCGCCGTCGGCCTGCACGGCCAGCACCGAGCAGCTCTTCACGCTCTGGCCGTCGAGCATGACCGTGCAGGCGCCGCAGTTGCTGGTGTCGCAGCCGACCGGCGTGCCGGTCTTGCCCAGGCGTTCTCTCAGCAGGTGGACGAGCAGGAGTCGCGGCTCGACGTCCTCCTCGTAGGTGATCCCGTCGACGGTGACGGTGATTCGGGGCATACGTCCTCCCTCAGGAGCAGGGGGAAAGGCGGACACTCCGAACGTACGCCGGTGTTATTCCCGGTCAAGGTCTACTTCCTGCGAAGCCCCCTGGCGATGATCGCCACCAGCCCCGCGAACGCCAATCCCAGCACCATCACACCCCAGAGGACCAGCCAATCCGTGATCGCCCTTGTCACCACCAAAATACCCAAAACGACAAAAAGCACGCCGCTGAGCAGGGCCATCCAGTCCGTTCTGTGCAGGCGGCGCGGCCGCTCGACCTCACGCGGCACGTCGCACCTCGATGTCACCGAGGCCGCTGCGCAGATCGAGCACGATGGTGGCGGGCTCGCCCTCCGGCCGCACCTCGGGGGGCAGCACCTCACGCACCCGCACGTCCACTCCGCTCTGAACCGACTGATCCAGCGTGATGTCACCGACCTTGCTCGACGCGCGTACCTCCACCCTCGCCGTCGGCGGCACGATCACGACCAGCTCGCCCGCCTTGACCGACGCGGTGAACGTCGTCGTCGACCCCGGCTCCAGCTCCAGCTCCGACAGGTCCAGCCTGCCGTCGCCGAGCCCGGCGTCGAAATGCCTGCTCGCCTCGGCCACGCTCGACGGCACCCACTCCGACGAGCCGACGTTGCTCGGCACACCGCCCAGCATCAACCCCGTGCCCACGAGCAGCGCGACGAACGTGCCCGCCGCCACCAGCCCGGCGCCGCGCCCCCACCAGGCGGCGATCAGCAGCCCGGCGCCGATGGTGATGAGCATGGCGCCGCCGACGATGGTCGGGCTCACGCCAGCGGCCGTCCTGGCCTGGGCCGCCATGACGATCCCTCCAATGATGAAAGCGAGCAACACGGTCAGGACGCCGATGAACGACCTCGGGCGGCGCCGGCGCGGCGGGGCCGGCGCGGGGGCCGGACGGGCGTACAGCGCGGGGTCGTACGGCGAGTAGCCGCCGCCTCTCTTGGCCGGGTCTAGTGGCTGGTAGGGGCCGTTGGGGGCGAACGGGTCGCCGTAGCCGCTGTGGCCGGAGGGCGTCGTCTGCGCCCGACGGGGACCGCCGGCGGGCGTCCCGTACGGCTCGGCCTGCTCGTACGGCTCGGCCTGCTCGTACGGCTCGGCCTGCTCGTACGACTGGGACGGCCTGTACGGCTCGGACGGCCTGTAGGGCGGCACGGCGTGCTCCGCCGTCACCGCGTCGCCGAGAGCCGGGTCGGGCCCGGCGGCGGCCGGCTGCTGCGCGTCCTCGCCCACCGGCCCGGTGAACTCCCGGGTCGGCTGCTCGACCGGTCGGTGGCCCGGCGTCTCCTGCGCCGCCTCGGGAATCGGGTGGCGGGTGGTTTCGTGCGCCGCCTCCTGGGACGGGTGGCGCGTCGTCCCCGGCGCCGGCTCGCCGGACGGCTCCTGGAGCGGCCGGCCGGCCGCCCGCTGGGCCTGGACCTGATCGGGCGTCGCCGACTCGGCCGGACCCGGCGCGGGCGTCTCCCGCGAGGGCGACGACGTCTGCGCGGTCTCGTCCAGGCCTGTGCGTGCGGACTGCGGCCGCACCGGCGGCGTCGTGCACGACGCCGCCTGCCGCTCGCCGTCGGTCCTGCGCCTGCCGAGCCGCTCGGGCATCGACCGGGCCAGCCCCAGCAGGTCGACCCCGCTCGCGTGCGCGGCCAGCAGCGACACCGCCAGGAACACGCCCACGACGAGCGTGCCCACGTCCAGCCACACCGTCGCCAGGTTGAGGCCCAGGCCGCACGCCAGGACCGCGCCCATCAGCGCCATCACGGTGTCGGCGTCGAAGTCACGGCCGGTCCACTGCTCGATGAGGCCGGATTTGCCGTTCGGCTCCTTCATCAGCAGGAACGCCGAGAGGTAGAGGAACAAGCCGATGCCCGAGCCGAACATCAGCACCGCGAAGCCCACGCGGAACACCACGGGGTCGATGCCGGTGTGCCGCCCGAGGCCCGCGCAGACTCCCATGAGGAAGCGCCCCTCGCCGCTGCGTCGCAGCACTCGATGAGGGGCGGCCGGTTCCCTGGGCGGAGCTTCTGTCATGTCACCATCGTGTACCTATGCGCCGGGTGCCCGCATCCGGGACACCCCTGACCCGACCCGGGGGTCGTTCCCTGATGCCTCGATGCCCGGGACATGTGACTATGGCCATGTTATGGCTGACCAGAAGACACTCGCCGAGCCCAGTGGCGAAACGCCTTACCGGCGGATGATGCGCCCCATGGAGGGCCGCCTGATCGGCGGCGTGGCCCAGGGGCTGGCGACGCAGCTCTCGCTTGATCCGGTGGTGATCAGGCTGATGTTCGTGCTGCTCAGCGCGGTCAACGGGGTCGGCATGGTCGCGTACGCGGTGCTGTGGATGATCGCGCCGAAGCAGCCGTACAGGGGGGCTGCTCCGCCGCCGCGTGACTGGAGCCAGCTCGCCGCGTTCAGCGCGATCGGGGTGGCGCTGCTCGCGTTCGGCTGGCTGACGGGCGCCTCCCAGGGCGGCATCGGCATGCTGCCGTTCGCGGTGGGCGGGATCGGCGCCCTGATCCTCTGGCAGCAGGCCGACCCGGAACGCCGCAAGAACTGGATGAGCGGCGCGGCGCTCAGCATGCGGAAGAACCGGGTGCGCTCGCTGCTCGGCGTGGCGCTCGTCGTGATCGGCGGAGCCGGGTTCCTGGCGGCACAGGGCGAGCTGGCCCAGGCCAGCCAGGGGCTGCTGTTCACCGGAGTCGTGGTCGGCGGTCTGGCCGTCATCGCCGCTCCCTGGCTGGCGGGCCTGTGGAAGGAACTGCAGCTCGAACGGCGTGAACGCATCAGGCAGGAGGAACGCGCCGAAGTCGCCGCCATGGTGCACGACTCGGTGCTCCACACGCTCACGCTGATCCAGCGGGTCGCCCACGACCAGCGCGAGGTCACCCGCCTGGCCCGCGCGCAGGAGCGCGACCTGCGCAACTGGCTCTACCAGCCGGCCCAGGACGCCGACGCCACGGTGGCGGCCGCCGTACGCAGGATCGCCGCCGAGGAGGAGGACGCGCACGGCGTGCCCATCGAGGTGGTCTGCGTCGGGGACATCGACCTCGACTCGGCGGGCAAGCTGGCCGCCATGCTGAAGGCGTCCAGGCAGGCGATGGTCAACGCCGCCAAATACTCTGGTAGTCCGTCCATTTCCGTCTATACGGAAGTAGAGGGTGAAGAGGTCGCGATTTTCGTGAAGGATCGTGGCAAGGGGTTCGACCTTGAGGCCGTCCCCCTCGACAGGATGGGAATCAGAGAGTCCATCATCGGCAGAATGGAACGTCACGGAGGCGCAGCCAGAGTGCGCACCGAGCCCGGCGAGGGCACGGAAGTGATGTTGACCATGAAGGTGGAGAAGGCATGACGCGAGTGTTGATCGTCGATGATCACCGGCTGTTCCGTTCCGGCGTGCGCGCCGAACTCGGCGACTCGATCGAGGTGGTGGGCGAGGCCGAGGACGTGGACTCCGCGGTCAAGGCGATCGCCGAGCAGCAGCCCGACGTGGTGCTGCTCGACGTGCACATGCCCGGAGGCGGCGGCCAGGAGGTGCTGCGCCGCGTCCTCGGCTCCGGCTCCCAGGTGCGTTTTCTCGCCCTGTCCGTCTCCGACGCCGCCGAGGACGTCATCGGCGTCATCCGGGGCGGCGCCAGGGGCTATGTCACCAAGAACATCAGCGGCAAGGAGCTGACCGACGCCATCCGCAGGGTGTCGGAAGGCGACGCCGTCTTCTCGCCGCGGCTGGCCGGCTTCGTGCTGGACGCGTTCGCCTCGTCGGAGGCGCCTTCGATCGACCCGGAGCTCGACTCGCTGACGCAGCGCGAGCGCGAGGTGCTGCGGCTGATCGCGCGCGGTTACGCGTACAAGGAGATCGCGAAGGAGTTGTTCATCTCCGTCAAGACCGTGGAGACGCACGTCTCGTCGGTGCTGCGCAAGCTCCAGCTCTCCAACCGCCACGAGCTCTCACGCTGGGCCACCGCCCGCCGCCTGGTCTGACACGCCCGCGCGGGCGCGCGGGCCGGCTCACAACTTCTCAAGCGGTGCGTACGCCAGCAGCAACGTCTTCTCCCCGCCCTCGCCGAAGTCGATCTTGACCTTGGTCTTCTCCGCCACGCCGTCCACGGACACCACCGTGCCGAGCCCGAACGCGTCATGGGTGACCCGGTCGCCCGGCGCCAGCGACGGCACGGTGCGCCCGCCGCTCTTCGCCGGGACGGGCCGGGCGGCCGGCTCGCGCCGGGTGGCCGCGCTCCAAGCGGACTTCTCCGGGTCGGTGCGCCAGTCGATGAGCTGCCCCGGCACCTCGCTGACGAAGCGGGAGGCGGGATTGAACGACGGCGCCCCCCAGGAGCTGCGCACGGCCGCCCGCGTGAGGTAGAGCCGCTGCCGGGCCCGGGTGATGCCGACGTAGGCCAGCCGCCGTTCCTCCTCCAGCTCCTTGGGCTCGCTCAGTGACCTGATGTGCGGGAACACGCCGTCCTCCATCGCCGTCAGGAAGACGACGGGGAACTCCAGGCCCTTGGCGGTGTGCAGGGTCATCAGCGTGACGACGCCCTGGCCGCCGTCGGCGTCGGGGATCTGGTCGGCGTCGGCCACCAGCGACACCTGCTCAAGGAACTCGACCAGCGTGCCCTCGGGGTTGGCCTCCTCGAACTCGGAGGCGACGGAGACGAGCTCGTTGAGGTTTTCCAGGCGCGACTCGTCCTGCGGATCTTCTGAGGCCTCCAGCTCGGCGCGGTAGCCGGTGGCCACCAGCACCTCCTCGGCCAGCGCGGACGGCGGGACGCCCTCGGCCTTGCCGATCAGCTCCTCGATCATCGCGACGAACTCGCGCACCGCGTTGAGCGAGCGGGTGGCCATGCCGTGCGCCTCGTCGGCCCGGCGCAGCGCGTCCCAGAACGAGATGCGCTCGCGCGACGACAGCGCCTCGATCATGGCCTCGGCCCGGTCGCCGATGCCGCGCTTGGGCACGTTGAGTATGCGCCGCAGCGACACGACGTCGGCCGGGTTGGCCAGCACCCGCAGGTAGGCCAGCAGGTCCTTGACCTCCTTGCGCTCGTAGAAGCGCACGCCCCCGACCACCTTGTAGGGCAGGCCGGTGCGGATGAAGATCTCCTCGAAGACGCGGGAGGCGGCGTTGGTGCGGTAGAAGACCGCGACGTCGCCGGCCTTGACGCCCTCCTCGTCGCTGAGCCGATCGACCTCCTGGGCCACGAACATGGCCTCGTCGTGCTCGTTGTCGGCGACGTAGCCCACGATCTTGGGGCCGTCGCCCTGGTCGGACCAGAGGTTCTTCGGCTTGCGCGACTCGTTGCGCGCGATGACGGCGTTGGCGGCGGCCAGAATGTTCTGGGTGGAGCGGTAGTTCTGCTCCAGCAGGATCGTGCGCGCGTCGGGATAGTCGCGCTCGAACTCCAAAATGTTGCGGATCGTCGCGCCGCGGAAGGCATAGATCGACTGGTCGGCGTCGCCCACCACGCACAGCTCCGACTGGCCGGTCCCCGACCGCACGAGGTCGCCGTCGGCGGTGCGCAGCTCGGGACGCCCGACCAGCTCCCTGATCAGGATGTATTGGGCGTGGTTGGTGTCCTGGTATTCGTCGACGAGCACGTGCCTGAAGCGCATCCGGTAGTGCTCGGCCACCTCGGGGAAGAGCTGGAACAACGTCACCGTGTTCATGATGATGTCGTCGAAGTCCATCGCGCCGGCCTCGGTCAGCTTGAGCTGATAGGCCTTGTACGCCTGCGCGAGCGTCTTCTCCAGGTGCGAGCCGGCCTTGTCGAGCGCGGTCTCGTAGTCGATCAGCTCGTTCTTGAAGTTGCTGACCTGGGCGGAGAAGGAGCGCGGCGGATAACGCTTCGGGTCGAGCTCCATCTCCCTGCAGACCATCGCCATGAGCCGCTGCGAGTCGGCCTGGTCGTAGATCGAGAAGCTGGACGGGAAGCCCAGCCGCTTGGCCTCCCGGCGCAGGATGCGCATGCAGGCGCTGTGGAACGTCATCACCCACATGGCCTTGGAGCGCGGCCCGACCAGCTGGTCGATGCGCTCCTTCATCTCCTTGGCGGCCTTGTTCGTGAAGGTGATGGCGAGGATCTCGCCCGGATGGGCCTCGCGCTCGGCCAGCAGATAGGCGATGCGATGTGTCAGCACCCGCGTCTTGCCCGACCCCGCGCCCGCGACGATGAGCAGCGGACTGCCATGATGGATCACGGCCTCACGCTGCTGCGGGTTGAGGCCATCGAGCAAGGGGTGGTCAACGGAGACTTGGGTCGGCACCCACCCAGGGTAAGACGCCCCACCGACAAACGTGGCACGGAATGCGATCGCCGGGGCTCAGGTTGTGCTCGACGGAAGGCGCGGAAAGGGGAAGCATGCTGCCGGACAGCGAGATCAACCGGGTTCTTGTCGTGACCGCCCATCCGGACGACGCCGATTTCGGCGCCGCCGGGAGCGTGGCGCTGCTCGCCGACCGGGGCGTGGAGGTCACCTACCTGCTGGTCACGGACGGAGACGCGGGCGGCAACGAACGCACTCTGGACAACTCGGGCATGGCCGAGCTGCGCAGGACCGAGCAGCGGGCCGCCGCCAAGGCGGTCGGCGTCACGGATCTGCGTTTCCTCGGTCATCCGGACGGTCAGGTGGTGCCGTCGCTGGAGCTGAGACGCGACATCGCCCGGGTGATCCGCCAGGTCAGGCCCGACCTGGTCATCACCCACCACCCCGACCGTAACTACGGGTTCATCGCGCCCAGTCATCCCGACCATCGCGCGGTGGGCGGCGCCGCCCTCGACGCCGTCTACCCCGACGCCCGCAACCCCTACGCCTTCCTCGAACTGGCGCGGGACGAAGGCCTGGAGGCGTGGACCGTGCGTGAGGTGTGGCTGACCGGCGGCCCCGCACCCGACCACTGGGTGGACGTCACCAGCGCAATGGACCGCAAGCTCGCGGCATTGCAGTCACATGTGAGCCAGGTCGCCCACGTCGAGGGCTTCGCCGACTTCGTCAAGAGCCGCTTCGCGGCCTGGGGTGAGCAGGCCGGCTTCGGCGTGGGCCGCTACGCGGAGGGCTTCCAGGTCGTCTCGACGGCCTGACCTCCGCCTCGCGGTGCTACGGCACCGATCCGGGGGGCACCACCCAGAGCGCGGGCTGCCCCGTGACCTCGGAGATGACGTCGAAGTCGCGGTCGTAGTGCAGGACCGTCGCCCCGTGCACCTCGGCACAGGCGGCGATCAGTAGATCGTTCGGTCCGATGCCGCGGTGCTGAGAGATCGCTACGAGCTGTTTCTGCACGTCCAGGGCCCGTGCCTGCACCTCCTGGTCCATCGGGAGCAGCACGCACTCGCGCTGGGCCTGAAGGATGCGTTGGTAGTGGGCGATGTCGCGGGCGCTATAGAGCACTTCGAGATCGATGATGCTGCAGGTCGCCACGGCCCGAGCCGCGTAGAGCGGATGGAGCGCCTTCGCGACCGCGTCGCTGGTGCGGATGCGCGCCAGCGCGCTCTTGTCCAGCAGATACATCAGTCCTGCCGTCGCCACGCATTCTTCATGATCTCCGGGTCGAGCAGATCCGGGCTCCCCTCCGTGCGCCAGAACTCGAAGGCCTCTATTGCGCTGGCCCTCTCCGCGTCTCTGTCGATGACCACCTGCAGTGCGATGTGGACCGTCTCCTTCATGGTCGGCGTCCCTAGCTTCTGCTGGGCCTCCTCCAGGAGCTCCTTGTCGATGTCGATCACTGTACGCATGCAACACCACCTCCGTACCTCCAGCGTATATCAGAACCTGCGATCTTGATATACGCCCTTCCCGAGGAGGAGCGATTTCCCGGGAAGGGCGCCACGCAGACGTTAGAGCATCGAGGCAGGGGGCATGTGGAACGATCCAGAAGGCGCCAGTGGGATCTTCACTCTCGGGTGGAGAACCTTCAATCCCGGACGGGTAGATGATCTGCCGCGGGACGCCAGAGGCGGTCACCGTACGTGGTCAAAACGGGGTGAGCGGGAAATCTCAGACTGAGGCGGGAGGGCTTGGCTTTCGCTTGGCGGCGAGGCGGGCGAAGAGGTAGCCGAAGGAGTTGGTGGCCAGATGCAGCATCACGGGGGTCAGCAGGCCGCCCCGGCGGCGTAGCTCGCAGAACAGCACGCCCGCCGCCGCCGTGGACACCACGCTGCCCGCCACCACGCGGGCAGTGTCGAGGCGCCCGGGGGCTTCGTCGGCGACCAGGGCGCCGAGCGCGGGGTTGGCGCGGGCCATGTCGATGGCCGGAAGGATGTGCCAGAGGCCGAACAGGGCAGAGGAGACCCCGGTGGCGGCGACCGCGCCGTGCCGCCGGCGCAGCATCGCGTGGAGCGCGCCTCTGAAGCCCACCTCCTCCAGCAGGACCGTGCCGAAGGGAACCTGGATCAGGGCCTCCTCCCAGGCACGGGCGCGCGAGAGCGACAGGGCGCGGTCGTCGTGGAAGAGCGGCCTGGTGCGCGGCATCGAGATGCCGGCCGTATAGACGGCGGCCACCCCCGCGGCCAGGGCGCCGCCCGCGATCGCGCCGCGGCGGCCGTGCTCGAAGCCGAGCTCCTTCCACGACAGACCCGACCTGCGGGCCATCGCCACCAGGGCGGCCGTCGCCGCGGCGGACGTCAGCGGGCCCAGCCTGGGGGCGATCTTGTTATTCATGATGTTGGCGGCGGCGAGGATCGCGATCGAGCGAAGCAGCACCCCTGCAGGCTACGTCGCCCGCGCGGTCACGACGCGGCGGGACGGCGCCAGCCCGCGGGAAAGCGGGTGCGGCGGCGTTCCTCCGGCGTGAGGCCGCCCCAGATGCCCTCCGCCTCGCCCGCGCTCAGCGCGTAGGAACGGCATTCCTCGATGACCTGGCAGCCGGCGCAGACCGCTTTGGCCCGCGCCTCCTGCAACGGGGTGGGGGCGAGAGGGAAGAAGAGGTCAGGGTCGCTGAACTTGCACGCGCCCCTGCGCAGCCAGCCGATCTCCTCCAGTGACATGGGTCAACGGTAGAGCGTGGACATGATCAGACACATCATCCTCTCGGTTGACGCGCTCATACATCCCTGGGATTGAGGCCGGCCGGGCCCGTACGGCGTCAGCAGGCGTTCACCCCGTCCCGGTATCCCGCCGCGAACGACGCCTGACGTTGCTCCGCCGTGCCGTGCGCCGAGGGGTCGAGCCAGTCGTCCGTGGGGTCGCCCGCCGCCTCCAGGCTGTAGAGCAGTTCCTCCTCGTCGCCCTCCTCCGCCCGCAACGCGCCCGAGCGCACCAGGGCCGAGAGGGTGCCGCCCGCGTAGCAGTCGGCCTGGAGCTCTACCTGCACGTTCAGCTGGAAGCCGGTCCGGAGCTGCGCCTGCACGGCGTGCCCGATCTCATGCGGGATGATGACGTAGACCGAGCCGTCGCCCATCTCCGTCCACAACATCTCCATCCAATCCCGGTCATAGGCGACGAAGTGGCCGAGCGGGCAGTAGAAGGCGTTGTTCGGGACGGCGGGCTCATTGCCGCAGGCCGGGCCGGAGCGGCCCGAATAGGGGACGAAGGCGGTCAGCGGCCGATAGGTCCTGCCTAACTGCTCGAACTGCTGTTTCCACAAGGCCTCCGACAACGTGCGCGCGGTGCGGACGTCCTCCTCGAAGGAGTCGGCGCCCTCGTTGTCCATCGACGTCGGCCGTATGATGCCGCACGCGCCGGCCAGCAGGACCAGGACGAGGGCCAAAGCTCGTTTCACGGGCTTCACGCATCCCAAGTGTGCACGGGTTCGTTGCTGTGCATGCGCTCGATGTAGTCCAGCGTCATGGCACGCAGCGCCTCGTGCCGGTCGCCTCCGTGCGCGTTCACGCGCTCCACCTGCCAGCTCGCCCCCGTACGGCCGGCGATGCAGCGTCCCTCGATGATGCCGAGCAGCCGGTCGGCGACCGGGCCGTCCACGCCCCACGCGGCCAGCCCCTCGCGCGCCATGGGCAGCAGGCGGCGCAGGATCAGCTCGGCCGCCGGCACCTCGCCCACGCCCGGCCAGTACAGGCGCGCGTCCAGCCCGTGCCGGGCCGCGGCGGCGAGGTTGTCGGCCGCCGCCTGGAACGACATCCGGCTCCAGAGCGGCCGCTGGGCGTACGGCAGGACGCGCATCAACCCGTAGTAGAAGGCCGCGTTGGCGGCGATGTCGGCCACGGACGGCCCGGCGGGCAGCACCCGGTTCTCGATGCGCAGGTGCGGGACCCCGTCCACCACCGCGTACACCGGCCGGTTCCAGCGGTAGATCGTGCCGTTGTGCAGGGTGAGCTCGTGCAGTTCCGGCATGCGGCCCTGTTCGAGCTCCACGCGGGGGTCCTCGCTCTCGCAGAGCGGCAGCAGAGCAGGGAAGTAGCTGACGTTCTCCTCGAAGAGGTCGAAGACGCTCGTGATCCACCGTTCGCCGAACCACACTCTCGGCCGTACGCCCTGCGTCTTCAGCTCCGCCGGCCGCGTGTCCGTGGCCTGCTCGAACAGCGCCATCCTGGTCTCGCGGTGCAACTCCTTGCCGAACAGGTACGGCGAGTTGGCCGCGACCGCGACCTGAGGGGCGGCGATGATCTGGGCCGCGTTCCAATGGGCGGCGAACGCCTCGGGGCTGACCTGGAGGTGGAGTTGCACGCTGGTGCAGGCGGCCTCGGGCGTGATGCTGTCCGCGTGCGTGTCGAGGCGTTCGACGCCGTCGATGGCCAGGTGCAGGTCCTCGCCGCGGGCCGCGAAGATCTGCTCGTTGAGCAGCCGGTAGCGGGGGTTCGCCGAGAGCGTGCCCTCGCCGATGTCCTGCTCGCGCAGCGTGGGCAGGATGCCGATCAGGACCAGGTGGGCGTCCTGCGAACGGGCGCGCTCCTCGGCGTGGTTGAGCCGGGCCCTGACGTCGTCCTCCAGGCGGAGCGCGCCGTCCCCGCCCAACTCCTGGGGTTCGATGTTGATCTCGATGTTGAACTGGCCCAGCTCCGTCGCCCAGTCCGGCCGCTCGATCGCGGCGAGCACCTGGGCGTTGCGCATGACGGCCTCGCCGTGCGCGTCCACGATGTTGAGCTCGATTTCCAGGCCGGCGAGCGGGCGTTCGAAGTCGAAACGGGACTCGCGCAACATCTGGGCGAAGACGTCGAGACACCGACGCACCTTCTCCCGATATTTCCGGCGGTCGTCCCGGCTGAAGACGACGACTGGGACATCCCTCCCCATACCACGAAATGTCGCACGCCCACGCCCCCAAAACCAGCGCGCAGCCCAGTATTTACCGCGCACTGAGCCCCACATGAACCCACGAACCCACCCGCGCAACCACCAACCGTCCGGCGGGGCGTCGCGCGGTGACGGCGGCCGTCGCGATGAGCGAGCAGGCGACGGATCCAACGGCGTCGGCGGCGTTGTCCGTCAGGCTCTGGCGGCGGGTGGCGACGTGGCTGAGCGGGTCGACCTCGACGGAGGCCGTCACATGCCGGGTGCGGGCCCCTCGGGCTGTCGCGGCCGTAGTGCTCATGGAGCGCGCGGCGTTGATGGCGACCCGGCCGTTCGCCGGTTGCGCGTGTCGATCACCGAACGCACGTCAGCGTCCTGTCCCGGGACGGGCACGCCGTAAGTGTGCCCGTCCGGGGGCAGACGGCCTCCGCTGAGGCCCCGGCTCGCCGGAACACACCCCACGGGCCGACCGGTGACCACGGAACACGGCCCACAGTGCGCGCCGTAGCGGCGGCGCGCCACTGAAGGGTCAGAGAGCGTCGCCCTGGAAGGTCCTCAGCCGGCGTGCGGTGGGTGGCTCACGTTGGCGCAGCCGTAAGGGATGGGGTTCTCAACGGCGGGACGGCGGTAGGGCATGGGGTCGTCACGGCGGGCGGGGTCATGAAGTCCTGAAGCCTGTAGGGGCGCGGCTAGGGTGCTGGGATGCGTGTACTGATCACTGGCGGGGCGGGTTATATCGGCGGCACGGTCGCGTCGGCGTGCCTAGACGCGGGGATCACGCCCGTGATTCTGGACAGCCTTGTGACGGGGCGCAGGGAGTTCGCGGAGGGGCGGGTCTTCTATG
>NZ_JAAAHR010000079.1:0-39264 GCF_009908215.1 Nonomuraea sp. K271
CCGCTGAGCCGCCCGCCGAGCCCTCCGCTGAGCCCCCCGTTGAGTCTCCCTCGGAAACCGAGGCCCCGCCCGAGGAGAAGGTCGAGGAGGGCTTAGGCGTCGACGGTGGCACCGCACGAGCCATCGTCGAGCTGACCGGCCCCGCGGAGAACGCTCCCGTCGCGGCCCAGGCCGCCGCCGAGAGCGTGGACGTGGTGCTGCAACCGCAGAGCCAGGCGTTCATGGTCGTGAAGGGCACCGCCGAGGAACTGGCCAAACTGGCCGAGGACCCGCGGGTCGCCTCCATCCGCCGCGACAGGACGTACACGCCGACCCAGGCCGGCTCGAACCTCACGCTGATCGGCGCCGACCAGGCACACGCCAAGGGCTTCACCGGCGCCGGCCAGGCGGTGGCGGTGCTGGACACCGGCATCGACCCCGACCACCCCTGGTACAACGGCCGCGTCGTGGCCGAGGCCTGCTTCTCCGCCGTCGAACCCGGCGTCGAGTCGCTCTGCCCGAACGGCCAGACACAGCAGTCCGGGGCCGGCGCGGCCGACGCGACCACCGGGAAGTGCCTGTCGGGCGGCGTCAACCTGTGCGACCACGGCACCCACGTGGCGGGCATCGCGGCCGGCAGCGGCGGTGTGGCGCCCGGGGCGGGCATCGTGGCGGTGCAGGTGTTCAGCCGGGTCAACGACGAGAACCTCTGCGGCGAGCCGTCGTGCCTGCTGGCCTACGAGTCGTCGCTGCTGCAGGCCATGGACTACGTGGCCGGGCTGAGCCAGCCGGTCGCCGCGGTGAACCTGAGCCTCGGCGGGCTGTTGTTCGAGAACGAGTGCGACACCTCCGAAGAAGGGGCGATCTTCAAGCCGAAGATCGACGCGCTGCTGGCCAAGGGCATAGCGACCGTGGTGGCCGCGGGCAACGAGTTCTTCGAGGGGACCTCGTACCCGGCCTGCATCTCCAGCGCCGTGGCCGTGGGAGCGAACGACGGCGGCGACGCCATCGCGGACTTCTCCAACCGCGGCGCCGTGCTCGACCTGTTCGCGCCGGGCGTGGACATCGAGTCGTCGGTGCCGGACAACGCGACCACCGTCTACAGCGGCACCTCCATGGCCACCCCGCACGTGGCAGGCGGGCTCGCGCTGATGAAGGCGGCCTTCCCGCAGACGCCGATGGCCGAGCTGATCGACAAGCTGAAGACGACCGGCAGGCCGTACGTGTACGACGCCAACGGCACGCAGGTCACCACGCCGCGCCTCGACCTGGCGGCGGCGCTGGCCGGGGCCGCGCCGCAGCCGCCGATCTCGCAGACCCCGGTGGCGCCGCCCGACGACACCCGCCCCGATCCGGGTGACGGCAGCGGCCCCTCCCCCGAGCCGGACGACCCGGCGGACCCGGGCCCGGAGCCGACGTCGTCCGCCTCGCCGGTGCCGCTGCCCACCGTGACGGTCACGGTGACGGTCACCGCGAGTCCTGTCGTGAAACCGGCGAGCACGGTCTGCACGCGGGGCAGGACAGTCAGGAAACTGACGGCCAAGAAGTGGGCCGTGGAGATCCACCGCGGCAGCGGGACGATCGCCGACGACACGCTCACCTGCTACCTGAAGCTGATCGGCAAGTCGAGCAAGGTGTTCCCCGAGCTGACGAAGGCGTCCTCGCTCGGCAAGGCGTACCGGGTGCTGAAGAACACCGGCACGGGCAAGGCCAGGCTGGACGGCGCGCTGCTGACGGCCTGGCTGAACTGGGCGCACGGCACGAACGGCACCACGACGCTGGCTGCCGCCGAGAAGGTGCGGCTCAGCGAGAAGCCGTCCAAGTCGGCGCTGAAGAAGGCGACGAAGAAGGTCGTCACGTCGACCAGGTGACCCATGGGAAAGGCCGGTCTCGTCCGACCGGCCTTTCCCTTTGGTCGCCCTGAGGCAAAAACGTCTCCAAGGTCGCGGTGCTCGCTTTCATCTCCCACATCACCCTTGTGGCAAGGGGGATGTATGCGGCAGTACGCGGCCAGGAGCGGAACGCTCCCAGCCTCAAGGACGAACCGACCTTCGGAGGAACATGTGAGGCTACGGTCTCTGTCGGCATGCGCGAGCGCGCTGGCCGTGTTGTGCGCCGTGCTGTTCGCGGCGCCGCCGCTGCAAGCCGACACGAAAGACACCGGCGACCCCGTCATCAGCCCCGCGCTCGTCGCGGAGATCAAGGCGAAGACCCGGGTTCGCTCCATCATCCAGCTCAAGCCCGGCCAGAACGCCCAGGTCGTCGCCAAGGAGCTCGAACAGGCCTCGGAGGGGAGCCGGGTCCTGGAGGCGGCCTCGTCGTCGCGATTCTTCGTCGCCGAGGTGGACCAGCGCACGCTGGCCAAGCTCAGGAAGGACGACAGGATCCAGTCCGTCTACAAGGACGAGCTGCGCCATCCCACGCTGGACGCCAGCACCGCCCTGATCCGCTCGGACCGGGCGAACACCGCCGGCTGGACGGGGAGGGGCACGACGGTCGCCGTGCTCGACACGGGCATCGACCGGGACCATCCCTTCTTCCGCGGCCGGCTGGTGGACGAGGCGTGCTTCTCCTCCTCCGACGCCAGTGACGGCACCGTCTCGCTCTGCCCGAACAGCCAGCCGAGCCAGACAGGGCCGGGCTCGGCGGATGCCGAGACCGCCCAGTGCCTGGTCAACGGGGCGAACGCCTGCTCGCACGGCACGCACGTGGCCGGCATCGCGGCGGGCGCGGTGACCGCGGGGGCGCCGTCCAACGGCGTCGCCCCCGCGGCGGGGATCCTCGCCATCCAGGTCTTCAGCCGCGTGGACAACCCCCTGACCTGCGGGTCAGGGGGCGGCAGCGCGCCCTGTTTCCTCAGCTACACCTCGGACCAGAAGCTGGCGCTCGAATACGTGGCCCGGGTCGCGAGGGGCAGCAACGTCGCCGCGGTGAACCTGAGCCTGGCCGGCGGGGGCCTGTTCACCCAGGCGTGCGACTCCGACCCCGCGGCCGCGGGGGTCAAGCCGGAGTTCGACGCGCTCGTGGCGCTGGGCGTGGCGCCCGTGGTGGCGGCGGGCAACAGCGGCTCCCCGACCGGTGTCTCCTCTCCCGCCTGCATCTCCACAGCCGTCGCGGTGGGCGCGACCGGCGACAACGACACCCCCGCGGCCTTCAGCAACCGGGGGGCCATGCTGGACCTGTTCGCGCCGGGGGTGGACATCAACTCCTCGGTGCCCGACGACACCTACGGCGAGCTGAGCGGCACATCGATGGCCGCCCCCCATGTGGCCGGCATGTTCGCGCTGATGAAGCAGGCGTACGCGAACAACACCGTCGCGCAGAGCCTGCAGCGGCTGAAGAGCACGGGCACACCCATCCGGTACGACGCCGGAGGCACCTCGACGGTCACCGCCAGGATCGACGCGGAACGGGCCACCCCTGCCGCACGCGTCTGAAGGGGCGTCACGGCCGGAGTCCGGAGGCTCCGGCCGCGCCGGTCATCACAGAAGAGAACAAGAACGGATAACAGAACTCATCTGCCCTTCTGACAACACTTGTCCGATTACTACACTTCCGGTGAGAATTGCCCCCCGAACCACCGGAGGATCAGTTGAGACTGTCGTCTCTGCTGGCCGGCGCGATCGCCTTAGCCACCACTTCGGCCGCGCTCATCGCCACACCCGCCCTCGCCGACCCGAAAAGCAAGATCGACCCCTCGATCACGGCGAGCGGCGAACACCGCGCCATCGTCCGCGTGCAACAGCCCGACCAGGTGAAGTCCGTGCTGTCGAGCGCTGAGAAGATCAAGCGGGGCAAGAAGAACATCTTCGCGGCACCGCCCGCCGCAGTGGCCGGCGCGCTGAACTTCTTCGTCTACCGCGGCACCCGCGCCGAACTCGAGAAGCTCGCCGCGCAGACCGCGGTCGTCTCGATCCGCAAGGACAAGCTCAACAAACCCTCGCTGGTGGAGAGCATCCCTCTGATCGGCGCCGACCGGGCGCACGCCGACGGCACCACCGGCAACCGCACGGCCGTCGCGATCCTGGACACCGGGATCGACACCGACCACCCGGCCTTCGGCGACCGCATCGTGTCGGAGGCGTGCTTCTCCGCCACCGACCCCGTCGACGGCTCCACGCCGTTGTGCCCCAACGGCACCGAGTCCCAGGCCGGCCCGGGCGCCGCCAGCGCCGAGAGCGCAGCCTGCACGAAGGACGCCCCGCAGCCGCAGTACGGCCTGTGCTACCACGGCACCCACGTCGCCGGCATCGCCGCCGGGCAGCGGACCGCCGACTTCGCCGCCGACGGCGTCGCGCCCAAGGCGCTCATCGTGCCGGTGCAGGTGTTCAGCCGGTTCGACAACTCGCCGTACTGCTCCGGCCGGCCCGTCTGCATCCTGGCCTACGACTCGTCGATCCTGACCGGCATGGCGTACGCCGAACTGTTGACGTCCCAGTACAAGCTCGCCTCCGTCAACCTCAGCCTGGGCGGCGGCGAGTACACCACCGCCTGCGACACGGGCGACGGTGCCGACTTCAAGGCCGAGGTGGACAAGCTCCTCGCCAAGGGCGTCGCCACGGTGGTCGCCTCGGGCAACGCCGGCCTCGACGCGTCGGTGTCGTGGCCGGCGTGCGTCTCGAACACCGTCGCCGTCGGCGCCACGGACAAACAGGACGCCGTGGCCGCCTTCTCCAACCGGGGCACGCTGCTCGACGTCTACGCGCCGGGCGTGTCCATCACGGGGGCGATCGCCGGGAACGCGTACGCGACGCTCAGCGGCACCTCGATGGCCGCCCCGCACGTGGCGGGCGCCTTCGCGCTGCTGCGCGAGAAGCGCCGCAACGCCCCGGTGGACGGACTGCTGGCGACGCTGCAGCGCACCGGCAAACCGATCACGTACGAGAGCGCGGGCACCGAGGTCACAACGCCCCGCATCGACGTGTGGGCCGCGTTGCGCGCCCGCTGACCGTCGGCGGGTGAGCGCTCACCGCTCACCCGCCGACGCTCCCGAAGCTCACGCCCAAGCCCCGGCGATCCCGCTTTCCACCGTGATGGGCGCATGAGAGCGATTTGATAGCGGCCTCTGATGTGCTGTCCCGACATCGGCTCCCCAGGGAGTACGTGGTGGCAAGTGCACGGGGGAGGCAACCATCAACAGAACCGGACAACCGGCTTCGCGTGATCAGCAGCTCAGGCCCCTGAGCAGCTGATCGAGCCTGGCGTGATTGGGATCAGCCGGTCTGAGCAGCCCGCGCGCCTCCTCCCAGGAGGCGCGCGCGGCATCCGGGCGGCCCATCGCGAGCTGGATCTCGCCCTGGGTCGTCAACGACTCGACCTGACCGCTCACGTCGGCCAGCCGCAGGGAGATCGCCAGCGCCTTATCGCAGTGGTCCAACGCCGTCGGGTAGTCGGCGGTCCCTTGGTAGGCCGCGGCGAGGTTGGTCCATGCGCACGCCTCCTGCAGCTCAAGACCGTGCTCCTGGTAGATCTCCAGCGCCTCGCGGGTGTTGCCAAGGGCGTCGGCGCAGCGCCCGGCCACGATCTGGGTGGCGCCGTAGTTGAGCAGGGCATGGGCCCGGACCACCGCGTAGGGCTCGGGCCGGGCGGCGACCTCGGCCTGCCGATGGTAGGCCAACGCGCGGTCGTAGTCCTCGGCCCGCTGCCAGACCAGCCCGAGCAGGCTCAGGGCCCGGGAGATCTTCGCGGTGTCGCCGAGCCGCTCGGCGTTCCGCAGGGCCTGGCGCAGCGTCGCGTCGGCCTCTTCGTACGCGCCGGTGATGGAGTAGGCGCCCCCGAGCACGAACGCGGCCTGGTATCCGGCCAGCGGATCGCCGAGTTGCTCCGCGCACTCCAGCCCTGACCGGCCCGCCGCCAGCCAGTCGGGGAAATAGCGCGCCCGGTCGAGGAAGTCCCGTATCTCGGAGGCCAGCTGCCAGCCGTGATCCGGCAGGCCGTGGTCGGCGGCGGCGACGACGGCGGCGACCAGCGTGCTGCGTTCGGTCTCGAACCATTCGGACGCCGCACCGCTGTCGGGAAGGTCGGGCAGCGGGACCGCGGTCTCGCCGACGCTGCCGGTGAGCGAGATCGGGCGTGAGAAGCCGAGCGCGATGCGGGCTTTGCCGGCCGCCCGCAGATACCAGTCGAGAACCCGGCGCAACGCCGCCGCACCCGCTTCCGGCCGGTCGGCGGCCAGCCGCTCCCCGGCGTACTCCCTGAGCAGGTCGTGCAGCCGGTAGCGCCCCGGCCGGTGCCTCTCCAGCAGGTGCACGGCGGCCAGCCGGTCGAGCAGGTCGCGCGCCGTGGCCGGCGCGACGTCCAGCAGCGCGGCCGCGCCCGGCAGCCCGATGTCACTGCCCGGGTAGCAACCGAGGTGGGAGAAGGCACGGGCCAGGTCCGGCGGAAGCAGGTCGTACGACCACGAGAACACCGTACGCAGGTCGGCTCCCGGGTCGCTGTCGGCCAGGGCGTCCAGCGGGCTGCGACGCTGCCGCAGGTCGTCGACCAGGTCGGCGAGCGAACGGTCGGGATACTGGGAGCCCAGCTCGGCGGCGATGCGCAGGGCCAGCGGCAGGCGTCCGCACAGCCGGGCCAGCTCGGCCAGCGCGTCGGGCTCCGCCTCCGCCCTGTGCCACGGGATCGCCGTCGTCAGCAGCGCCAGGGCGTCGTCGTCGGGCAGCTCGCGCAGCGCCAGCCGGTGCGCCCCGTCGCGCGCGGCCAGGCCGCGCAGGTCGCTCCTGCTGGTGACGATGACGAAGCAGTCGGAGCCCGGCAGCAACGACCTGACGTGTTCGGCGTCGTGGGCGTTGTCGAGGAGGAGCAGCATCCGGCGGCCGGCGAGCAGGGTGCGCAGCAGCGCCGCGGCCTCGCCCACGTCGTTCGGGACGCGGTCGGGCGGCGTGCCGATCGAGCGCAGCAGCCGGCCGAGCGCCGCCTCCGCCGTGACCGGCCGGCCGGGGCCGTAGCCGTGCAGGTCGAGGTAGAGCTGCCCGTCGGAGAAACGGTCCTGCCTGAGCCTGGCCCAGTGCACCGCGAGCGCCGACTTGCCCGCGCCGCCGACGCCGTGGATCGCCACCAGGGCGAGCCCGCTGCCGGACCAGCGGCCGAGCTTCTCGTCGAGCGCGCCGAGCTCGGCCGTCCGGCCGGCGAACCCCGCCGGCGCCGGCGGCAACTGCCGCGGTGTCACCCGTTCCGGCTCGGGGCCTCCGTCCAGCAGCTGCCGGTGCAGGCGACGCAGGGCCGCCGACGGGTCCGCGCCGAGCGTGTCCGCGACGATCTTCCGTACGGACTCGTACGCCTCCAGCGCCTCCGCCTGCCGCCGGTCCGCGATCAGCACGGTCAGCAGCCGCTCCCACAGCGGCTCGCGTACCGGGAAGCGGGAGGTCAGCACGCGCAACTCGGCGATCAGCGTGCTCGGCGCGCGGTCGCCGAGCGCCAGGTCGAGGTCGATCCGCCGCTCGACGGCCGCGAGGTAACGCTCGGTCAGCGCGGGCGCGTGGTCACGCTGGAGCGAGTCGGACGCGACGTCGCCGAGCGGCTCGCCCCGCCACAACTCCAGCGCGGCCCGCAGCAGCTCGCGGGCGCGCTCCGGCTCGTCGACCGCGGCCCGCTCCGCGTCGCGGACGAGCCCGGCGAACCGCGACGCGTCCACCTGGTCGGGGCCGACGTCCAGCACGTATCCGTCGACGACGTTGCGCACCAGCCCGCCCTGCTCGGGCCCGAGCAGCCGCCGGAGCCGGTGCACGTTGTTCTGCACGGCCTCGCGAGGGCTCGACGGCAGGTCAGCGCCCCAGATCCGCTCGGTCAGGACCTCGACGGACACGATGCGCCCCGGCTGCAGGGCGAGGCTCGCCAGTAGAGCACGCTGCCGTTTCGAGGCTATCTGCACCGTACGGTCGGGCAGCCGCACCTCGAACGGTCCGAGAAGACGGATCGAAACCCCGGGCATACCCCGCCGCGCTCCTTTCCTTTGACCGGCACTCATGTCGAAGCTATCGCGGCATCCGGCGGGTGGCCGCCAAGGGCCCCGGCCAGGAGCGCGGGCCCCGGCCACATCTTGTCAGCGCGTTTCGGATGGTGTCGCTTTAGGGTGGCTCTCATGGACGCAGGCAAGGCGATCTTCGAAACCGTCGACAGGCTTCGCCAGCGGCGCACCGCCCCGCTGGTGCTGGAGCTCGACCTCACCGAGGGCCTCACAGAAGGCCCACCGTCGGATCCGCTCACCGTGGTCCTGTCGATGCGCAAGCCACGCCTGTCCGACGTCCTGTCGGGGCTCCGGCGGGCCAGGCAGGACCCCAGGGTCAAGGGGCTGGTCGTCAAGATCGGGGGCAACCCGATGGGCCTGGCCATGGTGCAGGAGCTGCGCCAGGCGGTGACCCACTTCCGCGCCTCCGGCAAGCCGGCAGTGGCGTTCGCCGAGACGTTCGGCGAGTTCGGCGGCGGCACCGTGCCCTACTACCTGGCCACCGCCTTCGAGCGGGTCTACCTGCAGCCGAGCGGCGACGTCGGGCTGACCGGGGTGGCGGTGGAGCAGCGCTTCGTCAAGGGCACGCTGTCCAAGCTGGGCGTCGGCTACGAAGTGGCGCAGCGGCACGAGTACAAAACCGCCGCCAACACCTTCACCCAGGACCACATGACCGAGGCGCACCGCGAGTCCATCGGCCGCATCGTGGAGTCGGTCACCGAGAGCCTGGTCGCGGGCATCGCCGAGGGCCGCAGGCTCGACCCCGGCAAGGTGCGCGAGCTGTTCGACCGGGGCCCGTTCACCTCCGCCGAGGCGCTGGAGGAAGGGCTGGTCGACGCGCTGGCCTACCGCGACGAGGTCTACGACGAGGTCAAGCGGTCCGCGGGCGCCGAGGCCCACCTGCTGTACGTCTCCCGCTACGCCAAGGGCGCCGCCGTGCGCAAGCTGCCGCAGCCGATGTCCGACGCGGTCGCGCTGGTCCACGGCCACGGCATGATCAGGTCCGGCCGCAGCGGGCGCAGCCCGCTCGGCGGGGGCGGGGCGATGGGCTCCGACACGATCAGCGCCGCGCTGCGGGCGGCCAGGCGGGACGAGCAGGTCAAGGCCGTCGTGTTCCGGGTCGACAGCCCGGGGGGCTCCTACGTCGCCAGCGACACGGTGTGGCGCGAGGTGACGCTGACGCGCAAGGTCAAGCCGGTGATCGTGTCGATGGGCGACGTGGCGGCCTCCGGCGGCTACTTCGTGTCGATGGCCGCCGACGTGATCGTGGCGCAGCCGGGCACGCTGACGGGCTCGATCGGGGTCTACGGCGGCAAGGCCGTGCTCGCCGAGCTGTTCGAGAAGATCGGGATGAGCACCGAGCTCGTGGGCAGCGGGGCCAACGCCGGGATGTTCTCCTCCTCGCGCGGCTTCTCCCCCGAGCAGTGGGAGCGGATCAACGCCTGGCTCGACCGGATCTACGACGACTTCGTGGGCAAGGTGGCCAAGAGCCGCGACCTGACCCGCGAGCGCGCCCACGAGCTGGCCAGGGGGCGGGTGTGGACCGGCGCCGACGCGCAGGCGAACGGCCTGGTCGACGAGCTGGGCGGGCTGGAGCACGCGCTGGCCCTGGCGCGCGGGCGGGCCGGGCTGGCCGACGACGCGCCGGTGCGGGTCTATCCCCGGCTCAACCCGCTGGAGCGCCTGCGCGGCCCCGACTCGAGCGAGGACAAGTCGGCTGCGCTGGCCAGGCTCCGCATGGACGCCTGGGGCCCGCTGGCCCGGCTCTCCGCCGAGCTGGGCCTGCCCGCCACGGGTCCGCTCATCCTGCCTTCGTGGTACGTCATCCGCTGACCGCGGGGCGCGGCCGTCACGTGCCGATCGCGCGGTAGCGACCGCGGAGCCGCACGAGGGGCTGCAGGTCGGGCTCGACGTAGTCGACGGCGAGGACGGTGGCGACATAGAGGGTGTGGTCGCCGGCCGGCACCACCTTGGTGGTCTCGGCCTCCAGCGCGGCCACCCCTCCCTCCACAACCAGCGCCTGCGTGTGCGGCGCGCGGTGGTGCGGCGTGCCGGCCACCAGCAGGCGGGCGCTGGGCCGCCCGGGGGTGGCGAACCTGCTGGCGACGGCCGCCTGCCCCGACGACAGCAGCGACGCGGCCCAGCGGTCCTGGCGCAGCAGCACCTCGTTGAGGTAGCCGTGGCTGCCCACGCTCACCAGGACGAGCGGCGGATCCAGCGACACGGACATCAGCGCCGAGACAGTGGTGCCCAGATCGTCGCGCCCGTCGCGTACGGTCACCACCGCCACGCCGGCCGCGAGCTGCGCCATCGCCTCCGTGAACTCGCTCACCGCGAGGACCCCCGGCGTCCGGCGGCCCTCGCGGCGGGCGTCAGCGCAGGCCGTTGGAGGTCAGCCATTCCTCGGCCACCATGGCGGGCTCGTCCTTGTTGACGGAGATCTTCTGCATCATCTCCAGCAGCGACTCGGTGGTCAGTTTGGCGGAGATGCCGTTGAGCGTCGTGCGGATCGTGTCGGAGGCGGACGCCTTGTGGAGCAGCGGCGTCACGTTCTGGGCCGGGAAGATGTTCTTGGTGTCCTCGAGCGGCACCAGGTCGTTGGCGGCGATCTTCGGGTCGGTGCTGAAGACATTGCCGACCTGGATCGTGCCGTCCTTCAGGGCGTCGGCCGTGGTGGGCCCGGTGGGCTTCCACTCCTTGAACTCGACCCCGTAGACGTCCTTGAACCGCTTCTCCCACCGTTTCTTGAACTCGGGCGGGCCACCGACGATCATGCTCGTGGAGACCTTGGCGAGGTCGTCCATGGTGGTGAGCGACTGCTTGGTCTGGGTGTCCTTGGTGACGGACAGGGTGTCCTTGTCCTCGGCGGGCGAGGAGTCGAGCACCTCCAGCTCGGCGGGCAGCTTCTCCTTCAGCGCCGTGTTCACCTCGTCGGTGGTGGCGGCTGTGGCGGCCTGGTCGATGAAGGCGAGGAGGTTGCCGTTGTATTCCGGCACGATGGTCAGGCCACCGCTCTTGACCTGGTCATAGACGGCCTCGCGGCTGCCGATGCGCGGCTTCTCCTCCACCTGCACGCCCTTGGCCTCGAGGGCCTGGGCGTAGATCGAGGCGAGCAGCACGCTCTCGTCGAAGTCGAACGATCCGATGACGGCCTTGCCCCCGCCCGAGGCCGAACCGCTGGGGGCCGCGCTCGTGGTGTCGAGCGGGTTGCCCGCGGTGCCGCCGCCACCGCAGGCGGCCAGCGCGAGCACCGCTGACACGAGCACCGCCGCGGTGCCGAACATGCGTCTCATGTTGCTTTCCCTTCTCAAGCGGGAGGTAATTCAGGAGGCTATCGAACATTCACTCGCCGGCTCACCCCCGGCGAGACCGTCACCCTCTGCGCGAGTGTGAACAGGAGCTGCACCACGAGCGCGAACAGCACGATCAATACGGAACCACCGACGACGCCGGCGTAATCCTTCGTCGCGAAACCGTCGATCACGTAACGCCCGAGCCCGCCGAGCCCGGTGTACGCCGCGACCGTCGTGGTGGCCACGACCTGGATCGCCGACAGCCGGCAGCCCAGCAGGATCAGCGGCAGCGCGACGGGCACCAGCACCCGCCCGAGCACCTGCCCGCCGCGCAGGCCCATCCCGTACGCCGCGTCGCGCAGGTCGGGATCGACCCCCTTGATGCCCTCGAAGGTGTTGACCAGGATCGGCGGCACCGACAGCAGCACCAGCGGAATGATCACCGGCCAGATCGAGGCAGTGCCGAGCAGCAGCACGAACATCACCAGCAGCCCCAGCGTCGGCAGCGCCCGCGCCAGGTTCGCCGAGATGACGACCAGCACCTCTCCCCGGCCCGTGTGCCCGATCACCAGCCCCAGCGGCACGGCCACCAGCACGGCCAGCAGCAGCGCCAGCGCCGAGAACTCCAGGTGCTCCAGCAGTCGCATGGGGATTCCGCCGGGTCCCGACCAGTTCTCGCCGTTGCCGAAGAACTCCCCCATCCAGGCGAAGAACGAGATCAGCCAGTTCACGACGTGGCCCCCTTCCGCGCGCGCACCCACGGGGTGAGCAGCCGCTGCGCCAGGACCAGCAGGCCGTCCGCGATCAGCGCCAGCAGCACGATCAGCACGATGCCGACGATCACCGGCGGCATGAACGGGTTCTGGTACGCCCGGGTGAACAGCCCGCCGAGGCCGCCCTGCCCGATCAGCGCGCCCACGCTGACCAGGCTGATGCTGGAGACCGCGACCACCCGCAGGCCGGCCAGCACCACCGGCACCGCGATCGGCAGCTCCACCGCCAGCAGCCGGCGCCGCGGCGTGAAGCCCATCGCGACGGCCGACTGGCGCACGTGGTCGGGCACCGAGTCCAGCCCGCCGACCACGGCGGGCAGGAGGACCGCCACGCCGTAGAAGGCGAGCGGGATGATCACCGTGGTCTGTGTCAGCCCGGTCACCGAGATCAGCAGCATGAAGACCGGCAGCGACGGCAGCGCGTAGACGACGTTCATCAGGCCGGAGGCGGGCTGGTAGAGCCAGCGCCAGCGCACACAGGCCAGGCCCAGCGGCAGCGCCACGACGAGCGCGAGCAGGATCGGCACGAGCGACATGGTGAGGTGGTCGAGGAGCAGGTCCTTGATGCTGCCCGCCCGGCCGGTGTCCCAGTTGCGTCCGATCCACTCCCAGAGGGAAGGAGGACCGTCACCCATCCGCGGCCTCCGCCAGCGCCTCGTCGAGTGCCTCCCTCGTGGCCACGCCGACGACCTTGCCCTCGTCGTCCACGGCCACCGAGCAGCCCGACGGCGACAGCAGCGCCGCGTCGAGCGCCGAGCGCATCGAGTCGCGGCCGTACAGGAACGTCCCGAACGGCTCCAGCTCGCCGGGGCGCGCCCCGGCGATCCATCCGACCGGCCCGCCCTGCTCGTCGACGACCAGCAGCCACGGCTCCTCCGACGAGCCGCCCTCGCCGCCCTGCCGGACCGTCAGGTCGGTACGCAGCCGCAGACCCTCCGTGGAGACGAACTGCAGCCGCCTGATCCCCCTGTCGTGACCGAGGAACTCGCGGACGAAGTCGTCGGACGGCTCCGACAACAACGTCTTGGGCGCGGCCAGCTGCGCGAGCCTGCCGCCGACGCGCAGCACCGCCACCTTGTCGCCGAGCTTGATGGCCTCGTCGATGTCGTGCGTGACGAACACGATGGTCTTGTTCAGCTCGCTCTGGAGCCTGAGCAACTCCTCCTGCAGGGTCGTGCGCACCACGGGGTCGACCGCGCTGAACGGCTCGTCCATGAGGAGCACGGGCGGGTCGGCGGCCAGCGCCCTGGCCACGCCCACGCGCTGCTGCTGCCCGCCCGACAGCTGGAACGGGTAGCGGCCGGCCAGCGCCGCGTCGAGCCCGACCCGTTCGAGCAACTCCATGGCCCTGCCGCGGGCCCTCTTCCGGTCCCAGCCGAGGAGGTAGGGGACGGTGGCGATGTTGTCGACGATCTTCCGGTGCGGGAACAGCCCGGCCTGCTGGATGACGTACCCGATGCCGCGGCGCAGCGTCGGGGGGTCGATGCTCTGGACCGGCACGCCGTCGAGGAGGATCTGTCCCTCCGAGGCGTCGATCATGCGATTGATCATCCGAAGGGAGGTCGTCTTGCCGCAGCCCGAGGGCCCGACGAGTACGGTGATCTCGCCTGTGGGGGCCTCCAGGGTGAGGTCGTCCACGGCAACCGTTCCGTCCGGGAAACGTTTGGTGACAGCGTCGAATGTGATCACGCGCGAACTTTCGCTCCGTGGGCTTCTGGCAGGGGTCGCAGCCCCCTGCCACGACCGCCGCATGATCTCTTGGATCCACAGACTACGGCGATCCGTGCCGCTCTGTCCTCATCGGGGCGGGCTTAAGCGTTTCACTGACCAGGGATATTTACACGAAATCTGCATCTGGTAGTGCGCCGGACCATCAGGATTGGCATGATTACCACAACAATCTCCTGACGCGCACCCTCACCCTCAGCGTCGGCACACAGCAAGAGGATCGGCCCGTGTCCCAGCCGCTCACCGATCAGCGCCCGCGCGCCGAACAGATCGCGGAGCTCTACGACCGTCATGCCGCAGGGCTGTTCGCATACTGCGCCGACCAGCTCGGCGACGTCGGCTCAGCGTCCGATGTCCTGGTGGCCGTGCTCACCGGCGTCCCGGTCGCCCAGCCTCCCCGCGCCGCCCTTTACGCGTTCGCCCGCCGTGAGATCCACCGGCGCGACATCGTCTACTCCCCGCCCGCCGTCGACCCGCTCATCGACCCGGCCACCGCGCTCGTCGAGCGCGTCCTGCGCGACCTGCGCCCCCACCAGCGCGAGGTGCTGGTGTTGTGCGCGGTTTGCGGGCTGAGCAAGGCCGAGCTCGCGTGGGTGCTGGACATCGCGCCCGACACCGCCGAGGAACTGACGGTGGCGGCCGCCAACCGGTTCAGGGAGTCGCTGGGCTCGGCCCTCGCCGCGACCGGGATTCGCGTGCCCAAGCCGGTGGCCGACGTCTACAGCGCGCTGCACGTGGCGCCGCTGAACGACGTGCTCGGCCGGCTGCCGTGGCCGCAGCCTCCCGGCGCGCTGCGCATCCACTTCGCCGGCTCCCGCTCCGCGGCTCCAGGCCCGCTGTTCGTGAAGCCGCGCTGGCCCAGCCCGCCGATGTGGCCGCAGCCGCCGGCCGAGGGCGACCCCGCCACCAGCACGGTGATCTTCCCCGCCGAGCTGCTGACGCCGCCTTCGACGTCGCAGGTGCCGGAGCACGACGCGACCACCACCCCGATGCCGAAATACCGCGAGGCCACGGACGACCATCATCGGCTGCGCGACCCGCTCGGCTCCATCCGGCCGCTCAGGGACCCGCTCGGCGGCCCCTGGGCGTCCGCCTCACCGGCTGGGGAGCGGCCGTTCTTCATGGCCGCTCCCCAGCCCGACGGTCCTGGGCCGTTCGCGACGGGCGACGTGATCCTGCCCAAGGACGCGCCCGACCCCTACATGACGGGGGACGTCCTCGTCCACAAGGGGCCGGCCCGCCCGGCGCCGCCGCCGTCGCGCGGGGAGGACGAAGCCCGGGAGGCGGCGCCGCTGTTCCGGCCGCGCGCCAGGAGCGGCGAAAACGCCACCGCCGGACCGGCCGCCGCGCCCTCCCGGTCCGCCGCGCCGTCCGAGCCGGTCTATCGGCTGCCCGACCAGCAGCTGGCTCCGCTCGACGAGGCTCCCGAGAGTGAGGTTCACCAGAGCGAGCCGCCCGCTCGGGGGCACACCACCCGCAGGAATCCCGCCCGCAAGCCCTCCGGAGGGCTTGAGCAGCCCGCTCGGAAGTCGTCAATGCTCGGGCCGCGCTCCGGGGAGCCGTCAGAGGCGTCCGCTCGCGGCACTTCCGCACGGGAGGATGGCGGGATGCTGGCGCCGCGCCCGGTGCGGGCCAGGCCCGCGCCGAAGCGACGTCCGGCGCCGGTCGGGCCGCGGAAGGTGCGGCGCCGCCGGGAGCGCCACTACGACTGGGTCTGGGAGCTGGTCGGGTTCCTGATGTGCGTGGCGATCGCGATGATCGTCTTCTTCTCCATGCCGATCTTCAACGGCTGACCGCCGCGGACAGGATGAGACCGCTGGTGGGAACCCCCGTCCCGGCCGTGACCAGGACGTTGGTGACGCCGGCCAGCTGGTTGGCGGCGGTGCCCCGGATCTGGCGCACCGCCTCCGCGATGCCGTTCATGCCGTGGATGTAGGCCTCCCCGAGTTGCCCGCCGTGCGGGTTGACCGGCAGGCGCCCGTCCAGCTCGATGCCCCCGTCCTTGACGAACTCCGGCGCCTCGCCGCGACCGCAGAAGCCGAGCTCCTCCAGCTGGGTGAGCACGAACGGGGTGAAGTGGTCGTACAGGATGGCGGTGGTGATGTCGCGGGGAGTCAGGCCGGACTGTTTCCAGAGTTGCCGGGCGACGACCGACATTTCGGGAAGCCCGGTCATGTCGTCCCGGTAGTAGCTCGTCATCATCATCTGGTCCGCGCCCGCCCCCTGGGCCGCCGCCGTGATGTACGCCGGCGAGCGGCGCAGGTCGCGGGCGTGTTCGGCGCCGGTCACGACGAGCGCCACCGCGCCGTCGCTCTCCTGGCAGCAGTCGAGGAGGTGCAGCGGCTCCACGATCCACCTGGACGCCTGGTGCTCCTCCAGCGTGATGGGTCGCTGATGGAACCAGGCGGCCGGGTTGGTGGCCGCGTGCCTGCGCATGGCCACCGCCACCCGGCCGAAGTCCTCGGAGCTCGCTCCGTGGACGTGCAGATAGCGCTGCGCGAACATGGCCACCCAGGCCGCCGGCGTCATCAGCCCGAACGGCACGTGCCAGCTCATTTCCAGCCCCTGCGAGGTGGGTTCGCCTCCTATGCGGGCGTTCGGCTGGCCGAAGCGACGTCCCGAACGTTCGTTGAAGGCTCGGTAGCACACCACCGTACGCGCCATGCCCGTCGCCACGGCCATGGCGGCGTGCGCCACCGTCCCGCAGGCCGCACCGCCTCCGTAGTCGACGCGGGAGAAGTACGTCAGCTCGCCGATGCCCGTCTCCCTGGCCACGGCGATCTCCTGGTTCGCGTCCTGGGTGAAGGTCACCAGGCCGTCCACGTCACCGGGTGACAACCCCGCGTCGTCCAGCGCCGACAGCACGGCCTCGGCGGCGAGCCGCAGCTCCGACCGTCCCGACCGCTTGCTGAACTCGGTGGCGCCGATGCCCGCGATGGCGGCGCTCGTTCGCGACAACACCCTCTCCTTCTGGTTCATCCGGCTGGGGGGAGGGTCAGGGTGACGGTGCCGCCGGCGTGGGAGCCCAGGCTCACCTTGCCGCGCACCTCGACCGTGACGCGCCCGCCCTCGCGCGACACGACCGTCCCGGTGAAGGTCAGGCGGTCGCCCGCGTACGCCGGGACGCCGAGCCTGACGTCGATGCCCTTGATGACGGCCTCCGGGCCCGCCCAGTCGGTGACGTACCGCTGGACCAGGCCCATCGTGGTCAGGATGTTGAGGAAGATGTCCTTCGAGCCCTGGGCGCGGGCCCGTTCCGTGTCGTGGTGCACCGGGGTGAGGTCCATGGTGGCCAGGGCGGCCGAGACGACCACGGTCGGCGTGAGCTCGACGGACAACTCGGGCAGCTCGGCTCCGGCCTCGACCTCGTCCGCGGTCAGCGTTCGCATCACGGCTCCTCCGGGGTCCACATGGGGAGGACGAGCCGGTCGTCCATCGGCCGGTACGTCACGCGCAGCGCCATGCCGATCTCCACCTCCCCGGGCGGGCAGCCCACGACGTTGCCCACGACCCGTACGCCCTCCGGCAGCTCCACCACGCCCACCACGAACGGCGTCTCCCGGCCGGGCACCGGCGGATGGTGGTGGACGACGTAGCTGTAGAGGGTTCCGTGGCCGCTCGCGACCGTGTAGGTCAGGTGGGACGAGCGGCAGCGAGTGCACAGAGGGCCCGGCGGGTGGCGTAACCGCCCGCAGTCGGCGCAGGTCTGGATGCGCAGCTCGCCGCTCTTCGCGCCCTCCCAGAAGAACGACGTGTCCTGGTTGACCGCCGGCTGCAACGGGTACGGCGGCCGCTCCTCGCCCGCGCCTTGCCTGGGCCGGAACTTGAGCACGCGGAAGAGCATCTCGGCCACCGGCTCGTCGCCGTCGCCGTACCAGGTGACGTTCCAGGTGGCGAAGTAGCCCACGCCGAGTGCGGTCTGTTTGGGGCCCGCCAGGTCGGTGAACCGGGTGGCGGGCGTCAGCCGCTCACCCACGCGCGCGTAGCGGTGGTAGGTCTGCTCGCAGTTGGTCGCCACCACGCCCGTGTAGCCGGCGCCGTCGAGCGCGGCCATCAGGTCGTCCACCGGCGAGCGGCCCTGGCGGGGAGCCTGCATGGTCCACACCTGCGCCATCGCGGGTGGGGCCAGGCCCTTGTCCAGGTAGGCCGGGTTGGTGTCGCCCATGGCGGCCAGCCAGTGCCTGATCATGGGCGCGTTCACCGGGTCGGGGCCCGGCGCGCCGCGCATCTCCCCCAGCGCCGTCTGCTTGCCCGCCAGCTCCCGCAGCTCCGCCTCGGTCATCGCGGGGGCCTCGGCAGGTTCAGGCCGAGCATCGCGATCAGTTCCCGCTGCACCTCGTTCACCCCGCCGCCGAACGTCAGCACCACCGCGCCCTTGACCCCGAGGTCCACGCGTTCGAGCAGCTCGGCCGTCTCGGGGTCGGACGGGTCGCCGTGCCTCGCCAGGGTGTCGCCGACGATCCTGCCCGCTTCCTGCATGCGCTCCGAGCCGTAGATCTTGGTGGCGGACGCGTCGGGCGCTCCCAGCCAGCCGAGGTCCATGTTGGCGGCGACCTGCCAGTTGAGCAGCTCGTTGGTGCGGAAGGCCGCCCACACCGCGGCCAGCGCGCGCCGTACGTCAGGATGGCCCGCCAGGCCCGTACGGCGCGCCCAGGCGAGGAAACGGTCGTAGGTCTGACCGAGGTTTCCCGCGGGGCCCAGGGTCACGCGTTCGTGGTTGAGCTGGTTGACGATCAGGTCCCAGCCGCGGTCAACCTCGCCGACCACCATGTTCACGGGGACGCGCACGTCGGAGTAGTACGTGGCGTTGGTGTGGTGGCGGCCGTCCATGGTCACGATCGGGGTCCACGAGTAGCCGGGGTCGTCCGTGGAGACGATCATCATGGTGATGCCCTTGTGCTTCTTGGCCTCGGGGTTCGTACGGGCCGCGAGCCAGATGTACTGCGCGTAGTGCGCGCCGCTGGTGAAGATCTTCTGCCCGTTGACGACGTAGTGGTCGCCGTCGAGCACCGCCGTGGTCCGCAGGGAGGCCAGGTCGGTGCCCGCTTCCGGCTCGCTGTAGCCGATGGCGAAGTGGCACTCGCCGGCGAGGATGCGCGGCAGGAAGAAGTCCTTCTGCTCCGGCGTCCCGTACTGCATGAGCGTGGGCCCGACGGTCTGCACCGTGATGATCGGGTACGGCACGCCGGCGCGGGCGATCTCGTTGGCGAAGATCTGCTGCTCCAGGGGGCCGTAGCCGCCACCGCCGTATTCCTTGGGCCACCCGAGGCCGAGCTTGCCGTCGCGGCCGAGGCGGCGGCAGTGCTCCATGTACGTCTCGCCGAACGGGTTCTCGGCGATCTTCCTGCGGTCCTCGGCGGTCAGGCAACCATGGAAGTACTCGCGCAGCTCGTCCCGGAGCGCGCGCTGGTCAGGAGTGAGGTCGATCAGCATCAGACGAGCGCTCCCATCAGGTCGAGCTGGGCTCCGGCACCGCCGAGCAGGTGGGACAGGTGCTTGGCCTGCGCGAAGTAGCGGTGCAGCGGGTAGATCACGTCCAGCCCAAGCCCGCCGTGCAGGTGCTGGCAGGTGTGGAGCGCCTTGACGGCCTCTCCGGCGTGGTACGCGGCCAGCGCCAGGTCCTGGTCGGCCGGCAGCCCTTCCCCCAGCCGCCACGCCGCCGACCACATGGCCACGTCGAGCGCCCGTCCCGCGATGTAGACGTCGGCGATCTGCATGGTCACCGCCTGGAACTCGGCCAGCGCCCGGCCGAACTGCCGACGCGTCCTGATGTACGACGTGGTCAGCTCCAGCGCTCCCGCGAGGACGCCGGAGGCCTGGGCGGCGACGGCGGCCATGAACAGCCTCCTGGTTCCGTCCACCGCCTCGGGCCCGCCGACCCGCTCGGCCGGGGCGTCGTCGAACACGAGGGTGGCCGCGGGCTCGCCGGTGGAGGTGAATTCGGGAGTCGCCCGCACCCCGCGCACCGGCCCACCGGGGCCGCCCGCCCCATCCGGTATCCCTTCGACCAGGAACAACCCCGCGTCGGCGGCGACGAGCGCCGAGCCGCCGAGATGGGGCACCGACACCTTCCGCCCCGTCAGCGCCCATCCGCCGTCGGACGCACCGGCGGGAACCGGCGTTCCGCCCGCGTCGCCGGGCGCATCGGACGGAACCGCCCCGCGACTCACGGAGCCGTCCGGGCCGCCATCCGGGCCGCCATCCGGGCCGCCATCCGGGCCGCCATCCGGGCCGCCGATACGGCGGGCGGCCGTCGCGGGCGGTTCGGCCAGGGCCCGGCCGGGCTCGCGGAGGGCGACGGTGGCACGGGTGACGCGACGCTGCTGGTCAGGGGTGCCGTGGCGGGCCAGGGCCAGCGTGCTCACCAACGTGGCCAGCGCGGGGACCGGCGCCGCCCGCGCCCCCACCTCGCGCAGCACCACGGCCATCTCCACCGGCCCGAGCCCGGCCCCGCCCGCCTCCTCGGGGACGCACACGCTCATCAGACCGGCCTGCCAGAGCCGGTCCTCGTCCCCTTCCCTGGCCAGGACCTCGGCCGCCAGCTTGTTCAGGTCCTGCTGGGTCTCGTCCAGATCGAAATCCATCAGCGCTCCAAGAGGTGGTGCCTGCCGTGCCGTACGAACTCCTCCTCTATCCCCTTGACGTCCGCGTCCGTCAACAGCCGGAACCCGCCGGGGGTGCGGAGCCAGACCGGGTCGGCGGCCCGCCAGGCCTCGGCGGCGAGGATCCGCTTGATGACCTTGTGAGACGGCGTCTGGGGTAGATGCTCAGAAAGCCGGATATAGCGGGGTAAGGATTTGGCGCCCAGGTCGCGGCGCGACGCGAGGAACGCCGCGAACGCCGCCGGGTCGAAGGCCGTCTCCATGACGAGGGCCGCCATGACCTGGTCGCCCGCCGCCGGATCGGGCACCGGGTAGACGGCCGCCTCCACCACTCCGTCGAACTCGCGCAGCGCGGCCTCGACGGGGGCGACGGCCAGGTTCTCACCGTCCACGCGCAGGCGCTCGGTGCCGCGCCCCGCGAAGAACACGTACCCGTCGGCGTCCGTGTAGGCCAGGTCCCCCGACCAGTACGCGCCTTCCCTGACCCGCTCGGCGTCGGCGTCCGGGTCGTTGTAGTAGCCCTCGAACAACCCGAGCCCGGCCGTGTTGACCAGCTCGCCGACGGCCTCGTCCGGGTTGAGCAGCCGGCCGTCCTCGATGAGGCCGGGCGGGCAGGCACGCCCGGTGGACGGGTCGAGGATCGCCACGCCCTCGGGCAGCCTGCCGAGGCAGCCCGGCGGAGCCCCCGGGTCAGGGGTGAACGAGATGGCCGTCTCCGTGGAGCCGAAGGCGTCGATCACGCGGCAGCCGAACCGCTCCCCGAACCGCCTGACCGCCACCGCGCTCCCCTCGTTCCCGAACGCGACCTTCAGGGGATTGGCGGCGTCGTCCGGCCGCTCGGGGGTGGCGAGAACGTAGGAGAGCGCCTTGCCGACGTAGTGGAGGTACGTACCGCCGTACCGCCTGATGTCGGGCAGCAGCCCGGAGGCCGAGAAGCGCCGCCGCAACACCAGCGCCGCCCCCGACGCCACGGCGGGGGCGTAGGCGGCCATCAGGGCGCCGGAGTGGAAGAGCGGCATCGAGCAGTAGACGACGTCGCCGGGCGTGAGCAGCGCGGCCAGGCTCCTACCGGGGACGGCGAGCTTGCGCTGCGTGATGCGCACGGCCCGGGGACGACCCGAGGTGCCGGACGTGAAGACCAGCATGACGAGTCCTCCGGGATCGTGCGCCGTCTCCGGTGCCCGTGGAGCTCCGGCGGATGCCGCCGGGGACGTCCGGCCGCCGACGCCCCGGGGAGCACCATCGGGCCCCCGTCCGGCGCCCGCAGGATCCGAGGAGACGGCGGACAGGGGAACGGCCGCGATGCCGAGCGCTTCGGCGACCGTACGGGCGGCCGGCCCGTAGGGGTCGCCGGCGAGCAGGAGGCTCACGTCGGTGGCGCGGGCGTCACGGACCAGTTCGCCGACCGCCCGGGTCGGGTTCAGCGCGACCACCACGGGCCCGCCCAGCGCCGCCGCCCCCACGAGAAAGACCAGCTCGGGAACGTTGTCGCAGAGCACCCCGACGTGCGCTCCAGCGCCCTGCGCCGGCAACCACGCGCCGGTCGCCCGGCAGGCGGCGACGTGCTCGCGCCACGACCACGTCGTGTCCTCGAACATGAGCCCCGGCCGGTCGTCTTGGGCCCGGTCGAGAAGCAGGGACGCGAGCGTGTCCGCGGTCATCGCTCCTCCAGCAAGCGCTAGGTAAGACGAATCGCAAACTAGAACAGATTCTAATATCTGTCCAGTAGCCACCTATCCCGATAAGTCGAGATATACGCCTGTAACGCCGTAGACATGCACCTATACGGCAAGTTTGTGACCCGCGAGTAACAAGCCGCGTCATCGAGAAATCAGATAACGTGTTCTTATGCGTACCACGCACGCGACGACCGCCGAGCCCTCCGGCGACATCGAGAGGGCCATCGACAGCCACCCCGCCCCTGGCGGGCACAGCGTCCGTAGTCGCAGCCAGCACCAGCGCCGCAAGCGCATCGTCCAGGCCGCGGCGGCGCTGGCCTCGCGCGGCGGGGTCGAGGCGATGCAGATGCGCACCGTGGCCGAGCGCGCGGGCGTGGCGCTCGGCACGCTCTACCGCTACTTCCCGTCCAAGATGGATCTTGTCGTGGCGGTGGTCGGCGAGGAGCTCGACCTGCTGGAGAGCAGCATCGAACGCCGCCCGCCCGGCGCCGCCACCCCGGCGAGCCGCGCGGTCGACGTGCTGATGCGGGCGACCCGCGGGCTCATGCGCGAGCCCGAGCTGGCCGACGCGCTCATCCGTTCCCTCATCATGGCCGAGGTGCAGACGCCGTTCGGCGACCGGATGACGGGCCTGCTGCTGCGCGTCTCGGCCGACGGCCTGTCGATCGAGGACGCCACCGAGGAGCAGCTCGACCTCGCGGGGTCCCTGGCCAGCGTGTGGGTGCAGGAGCTGCTGGAGATGCTCCGCGGGCGCCGGACGTACGACCAGATCCAGCGCCGCATCGAGACCGCCGCCACCAGGCTGCTCGCCGACATCTGAGCCGCCCGCCCCTGCTCAGGACCGGGCGGCGAATCGACCGCGCGACGGTAAAGATGTCGCCGTTATGTCAGTGGCAACGTTTATACAGGGGGTATGACCGACAAGCCGACGAACGAGGACTTCCTCCGGCAGGCTGATCCGATGCGGCGCGAGTTGCTGGCGCACTGCTACCGGATGATGGGCTCGGTGCACGACGCCGAGGACCTCGTTCAGGAGACGTACCTCCGCGCGTGGCGTGCCTACGACGGGTTCGAGGGTCGCTCCTCGCTGCGCACGTGGCTCTACCGCATCGCCACCACCACCTGCCTGACCGCGCTGGAGAGCCGCGGCAGGCGGCCGCTGCCCACGGGCCTCGGCGCTCCGAGCACGGAGGCCACCGCGCCGCTGGTGCAGGACACCGAGGTGCCGTGGCTGGAGCCCGTGCCCGACGCGCTGGCGGGCGCGGGCGCCGACGACCCCGCCTCGATCGTGACCTCGCGCGAGAGCATCAGACTCGCGCTGATCGCCGCGCTGCAGCACCTGCCGCCCCGGCAGCGTGCGGTCCTGATCCTGCGTGACGTGCTCCGGTGGAAGGCGGCCGAGGTGGCCGAGGCGGTCGGCGTCTCCACCGCGGCCGTCAACAGCATCCTCCAGCGGGCCCGCGCCCAGCTCAAGGACGTGTCGCCGACCATGGACGACCCGGTCGAGCCGCTGACGCGGGAGCAGCGTGAGCAGCTCGACCGTTACGTCGCGGCGTTCGAGAACTACGACATCGACAGCCTGGTCGACCTGTTCACCGAGGACGCCGTGTGGGAGATGCCGCCGTTCGTGGGCTGGTACCAAGGGCCGCGCACGATCGCCGAGCTCGTCAAGGCGCGGTGCCCGGCCGAGAAGGCGGGCGACCTGCGGATGGTGCCGATCGCGGCCAACGGCCAGCCGGGCTTCGCGCTCTACCACCTCGAAGACGGTGCGCACCGGCGGTTCGGGCTGATGGTGCTGACGCTCGCCGGGGAGGGCATCAGCCACGTCGGGATGTTCTTCGAACTGCGGCTGTTCGACACGTTCGGCCTGCCGGAGACTTTGCCGGCCGAGGCTTCCGCGACAAAGTAGAACGCGTTACTGTCGCCTCCAGAGCATCGTTCTGGAGGCGACAGTGGGCACACCTGTGATCGTCGAGGCCGTTCGCACCCCCATCGGCAAGCGGGCCGGCTGGCTGGCCGACCTCAAACCGCAACAGGTTCTGGCCACGGCGATGAACGGGCTCGTCCGACGTTCCGGCCTCGATCCGGCGGCCGTCGACCAGGTGTTCGCCGGTTGCGTGACGCAGGCGGGCGAGCAGGGCGGGCACATCGGCCGCCACGCCTGGCTCTACGCCGGGCTGCCCTACCAGACGGGCGTCACCACGGTCGACGCGCAGTGCGGGTCCTCGCAGCAGGCCGTGCACCTGGCGGCCGCCCTGATCAGCGCGGGCGTCATCGAGACCGGTGTCGGATGCGGGGTCGAGGTGATGAGCCGGGCGCCGCTGGGCAGCAACGTACGCCCCGCCAGGCCGCGCCCCGACGACTGGAACATCGACCTGCCCGACCAGTTCACCGCCGCCGAGCGGATCGCCCGGCGGCGCGGGCTGACGCGCGAGAGGCTCGACTGGTTCGGGGCGCGCTCGCAGCGGCTGGCGGCCAAGGCGTGGGCTGACGGGCGGTTCGAGCGGGAGATCGTGCCCATCGGCGAAGTACGCAAGGACCAGGGGCTGCGCGAGACCACCGTGGAGGGCCTGGCCGGGCTCAAGCCGCTGACGGAGGGCGCCCTGCACACGGCGGGCACCTCGTCGCAGATCTCCGACGGGGCGGCGGCCGTGCTGGTGATGAGCGAGCGGGCGGCGCGGCGGCACGGGCTGCGGCCCCGGGCGCGCATCCTGGCGCAGGCCCTCGTCGGCGCGGAACCGTACTATCACCTGGACGGGCCCGTGGACGCGACGGCGAAGGCGCTCGCCGCGGCCGGCATGACGATCGGCGACATCGACAGGTTCGAGGTGAACGAGGCGTTCGCGTCCGTGGTGCTGTCGTGGGCGGGCGTGCACGAGCCCGACCTGGACAGGGTCAATCCGAACGGCGGCGCGATCGCGCTCGGCCACCCGGTGGGGGCCACGGGAGCGCGGCTGATCACCACGGCCCTGCACGAGCTGGAACGCTCGGACTCGGCGACCGCGCTGGTCACGATGTGCGCGGGTGGGGCGCTGGCCACGGCGACGATCCTGGAGCGCATCGGCTGATTTCTCAGCACAATTTTCACGCAGGGCACCACGATCGGGGGCGTATGAAGACCAGACGCAGGCCGTACACCGAGCAACGTCCTCAGGACCTCGGCGGCGGGGTGTGGAGCGTGCCGGTGCCGATCCCCGGCAACCCGCTCGGCTACACGCTCGTCTACGCCGTCGAGTCGCCCCAAGGACCGGTGCTGGTCGACGCCGGGTGGAACCATCCGGAGGCGTGGGAGGCGCTCAGCGGCGGCCTGGCGACGCTCGGCATGGACGTGGCCTCGGTGCGCGGCGTGGTGGTCACCCATTTCCATCCCGACCACGCCGGGCTCGCCGGGCAGGTCAGGGAGGCGTCCGGCGCCTGGATCGCCATGCACGAGGACGACGCGGCGCTGGTCAGGCTCATGATCGGGTACACGGGCGACGCGCACGACACGTTCCAGTCCGACATGCTCAGGCGGGCGGGGGCCGATCCCGGCGAGGCGCGCGAGGCGTTGGGCGGCCGTGCCGCGCCGCCGGCGCAGCCCGATCGCGAGTTGCGCGACGGCGACCTGGTCGACCTGCCGGGGCGCAGGCTGCGGGCCGTGCACACGCCCGGCCACACGCCCGGCCACATCTGCCTGCACCTGGAGGACGCCGACCGGCTCTTCACCGGTGACCACGTCCTTCCCGGCATCACCCCGCACGTCGGCATCTATCCCTACGACCGAGAAGACGTCGATCCGCTCGGGGATTTCCTGCAATCCTTGGATCGGGTGGCCGGGTTCGGGCCGCTGGACGCGCTGCCAGCACATGAATGGACATTTCCGAATGTGGCCGCGCGGGCAGCCGAGATCCGCGACCATCACGAGGACAAGCTCCAACGGCTGCGCGCCCTCCTGGCCGAGCGGCCGGAGCCGCTGACCATCTGGGAGGTCGCCGCGATGATGACGTGGAACAGGCCATGGGACGAGCTGTCCCCCATGCTGAGAGGCATGGCCGCCGGAGAGGCCGCGGCCCACCTGCGCACCCTGGAGGCGCAGGGCCACGTACGCCGCCACGCCGGTGTCGAGCCGGTCCGCTTCCAGGCTCTAGACTCCTAGACATCCGATGTCCAGGGAGAAAAGCGTGGCGGTCACCGACGCGGCCATCGACAAGATCAAGCAGATGATCGTCTCCGGCGAGCTGGCGCCGGGTGACCGGCTGCCCAAGGAGGCCGACCTCGCCGAACGGCTCGGACTGTCCCGCAACTCGCTGCGCGAGGCCGTGCGCGCGCTGTCGCTGATCAACGTGCTCGACGTACGCCAGGGCGACGGCACCTACGTCACCAGCCTGGAGCCGCGCCTGCTGCTCGACACCATGTCGTTCGTGCTCGACCTGCACCGCGACGACACGGTGCTGCAGTTCTTCGAGGTCCGCCGCATTCTTGAGCCCGCCGCGACGGCGATGGCGACCGAGCTGATGACCGACCAGGACATCGCCGAGCTGCGCGAGATCCTCGACGCGCTCCCTGCCGAGCCCACGGTCGAGGAACTGGTGGCCAACGACCTGACCTTCCACCAGCGCATCGCCCGGGGGTCGGGCAACAGCGTGCTCTGCTCGTTCATCGAGAGCCTGTCAGGTCCGACCACTCGGGCGCGGATCTGGCGCGGCCTCACCCAGGAGGGCGCGATGGAGAAGACCAGGGAGCAGCACACCGCGATCTACGAGGCCATCGCCGCCCGCCGGCCCGACGTCGCCCGCTCCTGGGCCACCGTGCACGTGGCCGGGGTGGAGTCGTGGCTGCGCCGGGCACTGGAGCTCGGCTGATCACCAGGGACGGCCCTCCAGCGCTAGGAGAGCCGCGCCCTCAGCAGGTTGAAGGACACCGGCGGCAGCACCGCCGTGAGCCGGTCACGGTCGACCTTCGCTCCGTCGGCGGCGCGAGGCTCCACGCGGCGCGGCTCCCTCTCGGTGTTGCGCGCCCCGGTGTCGTCGTCGGCGACCGTGACGTGCGAGAGGTCCGTCGCCCGCGGCAGGCCGCGCAGATCGATCTCCACCGGCAGCGGCCGGTCGCCGCGGTTGACCGCGAAGACGGCCAGCCGGTCGTCGTCCAGCGTCGCCGTGGTGGCCAGCACGGGCACCTCGCCGTAGCGCTCGGTCGGCATGGCGGGCGCCGTGGCCTGCACGCGCAGGATGCGTCCGCGGGCGTGGGCGGCGGTGAGCGCGAACGGGTGGAAGATCGTCTGCCGCCAGGCGGGGCCACCCGGCTCGGTGCGGATGGGGGCGATCACGTTGGCGAGCTGGGCCTGGCAGGCGATGCCGACCCGGTCGGCGTGGTTGAGCAGGGTGATGAGCAGGCTGCCGACGACGGCCGCGCCGGCGACGTCGTACTCCTCCTCGATGATGCGCGGCGCGTGCTCCCAGTCCAGGCTGTCCTCGCCGCCGAACAGGCTCTGCGACCAGACGTTCCACTCGTCGAAGGAGACCTTGAGCCGCTTGCGGCTGCCGAGCTTGGCGGCCACGTGGTCGGCCGTGGCGATCACGCCCTCGATCTGCTGCTCCATCTCCACGGCCGAGGCAAGGAAGTCGGCCCGGCCGCCTCCCACCGGGTCGTAGTAGGAGTGCGCGGAGATGTAGTCGACCTGGTCGTAGCAGTGCTCCAAAACCGTGGCTTCCCACGAGCCGAACGTCGGGATGCGCATGTTGGAGCTGCCGCAGGCGATCAGTTCCAGACCGGGGTCCACCCGGCGCATGGCCTTGGCCGCCTCGTACGCGAGCCTGCCGTACTCGTCGGCCGTCTTGCCGCCGATCTGCCAGGGCCCGTCCATCTCGTTGCCCAGGCACCACACCCTGATGCCGTACGGCTCCGGCACGCCGTGCTTGATCCGCAGGTCGGACCAGCGGGTGCCGCCCGGGAAGTTGGCGTACTCGACGAGGTCGCGAGCCTCCTTGACGCCCCTCGTGCCCAGGTTGACGGCCATCACCGGCTCGGCGTCCACCTCGCGCAGCCAGGTCATGAACTCGTCGAGCCCGAAGGCGTTCGTCTCGATCTGCTTCCAGGCCAGGTCGAGCCGCGTGGGCCGCTCGGACGCGGGTCCGACACCGTCCTCCCATTCGTAGTTGGAGACGAAGTTGCCCCCTGGGTAGCGCACGGTGGTGACGCCCATCTCCCTGGTCAGCTCGATGACGTCGCGGCGCAGCCCGTCCTCCCCCGCCCGCGGGTGTCCGGGCTCGAACACACCCGTGTACACGCACCGCCCCATGTGTTCGACGAACGAGCCGAACAGTCGCTTCCCGACCGGGCCGACCTCGAACGCCGGGTCCAGGGTGAGCTTGGCGGAATCCATGGGCACGTCCTCCTTCGTCAGGGCTCTGCTCATCTATACATCGTTGTATTCAACGTTGTACACAGGGTTTTACACTTTCCGTCATGGAGAAACCGCGCGTCGGTCTCAAGGACGTGGCCAGGCTGGCCGGAGTATCGGTGAAGACCGTCTCAAACGTCGTCAACGGCTACGTACACGTCACGTCGGCCACCAGGAGCCGGGTCGAGGCGGCCATCAAGGAGCTCAACTACCGCCCCAACCTGTCGGCCAGGAACCTGCGGCAGGGCCGCACCGGGATCATCGCCCTGGCCGTGCCCGAACTGGACATCCCTTACTTCGCGGAGCTGGCCAGGTTCGTGGTGAGCGCGGCGGAGGAACGCGGGCTGACCGTGCTGATCGACCAGACAGGCGCGTCGCGCGAGCGCGAGCAACTCGTCGCCGAAGGGTTCCGCGCCCACCTGATCGACGGACTGATCTTCAGCCCGCTCGCGCTGACGCCCGAGGACCTGGCCGCCCGCATGGACGACACACCCATGGTGCTGCTGGGCGAGCGCGTCTACGACGGGCCTGCCGACCACGTCGTGGTGGACAACGTGGCGGCGGCCAAGGAGGCCACCCTCCACCTGGCCGCGACCGGCCGGCGGCGCATCGCGGCGATCGGCGCCCAGGACGACGTCGCGGCGGAGACGTCACGGCTGCGGCTGGCCGGCTATTTCGAGGCGCTGGCCGAGGTCGGCCTGCCCGCCGACGACCGGCTCGTGCAGCACGTCGACACCTACCACCGCGCCGACGGCGCCCGCGCGATGGCCCGGCTGCTCGACTGTGGCCAGGCGCCGGACGCGGTCTTCTGCTTCAACGACCTGCTCGCCCTCGGCGCCCTGCGCACGCTGCTGGAGCGCGGCCACGACGTGCCCGGCGACGTGGCGCTGGCGGGCTTCGACGACATCGAGGACGGCAGGTACGCCACCCCCACCCTCACCACGATCTCCCCCGACAAGCAGGCGATCGCCCGCCAGGCCGTCGATCAGCTGGCAGCCCGCATGGCCAAGGGCTCGCAGGCCGAGGCACGCGAGATCCGGGTGCCGTACGAGCTGATGATCAGAGAGAGCACCGGCGGGTAGGAGCCTGGTGTGTCCGACAAACTTGCGCGATACCGGAGCAAGCGCGACGACCGACGCACCCCTGAACCCGTCCCCGCCGAACCCCCGACCCCAGGAGACGACCGGGCGTTCGTCATCCAGGAGCACCACGCGCGGTCGCTGCACTGGGACCTGCGGCTCGAACGCGACGGCGTGCTCGTCTCCTGGGCCGTGCCCAAGGGACTGCCCGCCGACCCCGCCACCAACCACCTGGCCGTGCACACCGAGGACCACCCGCTGGAATACCTCACCTTCCACGGCGAGATCCCCAAGGGCGAGTACGGCGGCGGCACCATGACCATCTGGGACACCGGCACGTACGACACCGAGAAGTGGTCGGAGCGCGAGGTCAAGGTCGTCCTGCACGGCACGCGCGCCTCCGGCCGGTTCGTGTTGTTCCGTACGCGGGGCAAGAACTGGATGATCCACCGCATGGATCCCCCGGTCCGCGACCCGTTCCCCGACGTCGAGCCCATGCTGCCCACCGAACGCGCCAGGCCGCCGCGCGACGCCTCCCCCTACGCCTTCGAGTTCGCCTGGGGAGGCCGGCGGCTGCTGGTGCCCGTCGAGGGCGGCCGCACCACTGCGTCCCGCGAGCACCCGTGGCTGCGAGGGCTGGCGGAGTCGTTCGGCAGCCGTACGGTGCTGCTCGACGGCGAGCTCGTCACCCTGGGAGGCGCCGAGATCCTCGTCTTCTACGACCTCCTCTACGACGATGGGCGGTCCCTGGTGGACCAGCCCTACACGGACCGCAGGGCCGCGCTGGAGGCGCTCGACCTCGCCGGCCCCCACTGGCAGACCGCGCCGTCCTGGCCGGGCGAGGCGGGCCCGGTGCGGCAGGCGGCCCGCGAGCAGGAGTTGCCGGGAGTGGTGGCCAAGCGCCTGGACGCGCCGTACGAGCCGGGACCGTCGAAGTCCTGGCTGTTCATCCCCTCCTGACCACCCGAGCCCCGCCGCCGGCACCCTGCACACCGGCACGCAGACGCTGCCTTTCGGCGACCGGATGCGGGCGATCGATGCGAGCGTCCTGTGGGAGGGAGGCCGGATGAGCGGCCGCGGTCAGGCCGGCAGCAGCCCTTCCGCCGTGAGCTCCTTCCAGAGCGAGCCGGGAACCGGCCGGGACCACAGGGCGGCGTTCGTACGGACCTCCTCCGGAGCTCGGGCGCCCACCACGATCGACGCGACGGCCGGGTGGCGCAGCGGGAAGGCCATGGCCGCCTGGGGCAGGGTGACGCCGTGACGCTCGCAGACGGCGGCGATGCGACTGGCACGCGCCACCAGCCCGGCCGGCGCCGGCCGGTAGTCATAGGTGCCCGCCGGCTCGTGGGTCGCGAGGAGGCCGCTGTTGAACACCCCGGCCGCCAACACCCTGACGCCGCGCTGCGCGCACTCCCCCAGCAGCGGCAGGCCCGACTGGTCGAGCAGGGTGTAGCGGCCCGCGAGCATGACGACGTCGACGCCGCTCTCCCGGACGAATCGCAACGGCGCCTGCCACTGGTTCATCCCGACGCCGATGGCCTTCACCACACCCTGGTCGCGCAGTTCGGCCAGCGCCGGGTACGCCTGCGTGATCGCCTGGTCGACGTGGTCGTCCGGGTCGTGAATGAGCACGATGTCGACGGACGGCAGCCCGAGGCGGTCAAGCGACTCCTCCAGGGACCTGCGTACGCCGTCGCCGGAGAAGTCCCACACCCGCTCGATCGCGGCCGATACGTCGAAGCCCTCGCCGTCACGCCCGCCCCCCGGCCTCGCGGGCACCAGCAGGCGGCCGACCTTCGTGGACAGGACGTAGCCCGAGCGGCCGGCCAGCGCCGCGCCCAGACGCCGCTCCGACAGGCCGAGCCCGTAGTGGGGCGCGGTGTCGAACAGCCGCACACCCGCGTCCCACGCGGCGTCCACCGTGGCGCGGGCCTGCTCCTCCGCGACCGACTCGAACAGGTTGCCCAGGGGCGCCCCGCCGAACCCGTGGCGCGGCAGCTCCATTGAGTTCAATCTTGTGCCTTTCCGCCCGCGATTCTGCTGATCATCAGCGCGATGAGGATGATCGCGCCGTAGATGACAGGCTGCCAGAAGCCCGACACGCCGATCAGCGTCAGGATGTTCTGCACCAGGCCGATCACCAGCACGCCCGTGAGCGCGCCCAGGATGGTGCCCTTGCCCCCGTCCATGCTGACGCCGCCGATGACGGCCGCCGCGAACACCATGAAGATCCACCCGACGCCCTGGTTGTTGCCGATCGCCCCGAGGCGTCCCGTCTCCAGAATCCCGGCCAGCGCCGCAAGCGTGCCGCCCAGGATGAACACAGCCCAGAGCACCCGGTCGACGCGGATGCCTGCCGCGCGGGCCGCGTCGGCGTTGCCGCCGATGGCGTAGAGCGCGCGGCCGGCCCTGAGGTATCCGAGGGCGAAGACGCCGGCGGCGAAGAGCGCCCCGGCGATCCAGACGGCCGCCGGCAGGCCCAGCCACGACGCGCTGCCGAGATAGAGGATCGATTCGGGCAGCTGGAACAACGTCTTGCCCTCCGTCGGCCCCTGCAGGAAACCGTGCACCACGATCAGCATGGCCAGCGTGACGATGAACGCCGACAGCTGGAACCTGATGATGAGGAGACCGTTGATCGCCCCGATCGCGGCCCCGACCAGCAGCGCCAGCGGGATCACGAGCGTGCCGGGCAGCCCGGTGCCGAACCCGCCCGCCGACACCGGGATGATCAGCATCACGGCGATCGCGGGCGCGGTGCCGACCGTCGACTCCAGCGACAGGTCGAACTTCCCGGCGATGAGGATCATCGCCTCGGCCAGCACGAGGAGCGAGATCGCCGCCTGCTGCTGGAGCACGTTGGTCAGGTTGCCCGCCGTCAGGAAGGTCGGGTCGAGGAAGGCGCCCACGACGAGCAGCAGCACGATCACCGGCACGAGCGTCAGGTCGCGGAACCGGGCCGGCCGCACCCGGAGGGCCGGCGCAGTTGAACTGGTCACTCTTCCATGCCCTCCATCACGGCCACGAGCTCGTGGTCCGTCCAGCCACGCGGCAAGTCCTTGACGACCCTGCCGTGGAACATCACCAGCACCCTGTCGCAGATGCGCAGGTCATCGAGCTCGTCGGAGACCACCACGGCCCCCGCGCCCCGCTCGACGGCGTCCTCGACGGCGCCGAGCAGCGCCTGCTTGGCCTTGACGTCGACGCCGGCGGTCGGGTTGATCACCACCAGCACGTCCGGGTCGTCCACGAGCGCCCGCGCGAACACCACCTTCTGGGCGTTGCCCCCGGACAGGTCGCCGACCGGCTGGTCGGCTCCTTCCGTCTTGATGTCCAGATTCTCGATCAGCTCCTCGGCCTTCGCCCGGCGGCGCGACGGCGACACCAGGCCGTACCGTCCCAGCTTGCGGGCGATCGGGAACGTGGCGTTCTCCCCCACCGACAACCGCGGGACGAAGCCCTCGCGGTGGCGGTCCTGCGGTACCCAGCCGAGCCCTGCCCGCAGCGCGGCGGGCACGTCTCCCGGCCGGAGCCGCCTGCCGTTGACCGTGACCGTGCCGGAGTCGGCCCTGTGCAGCCCGACCAGCGTCTCGGCCAGGCCGACCTTGCCGCTGCTCGCGGAGCCCGCCAGGCCGACGACCTCGCCGGATCTGACCGTGAGGTCGACGTCCTGGTAGCGGCCGGCGAGCGACAGCCCCTCGCCCGACAACACCACCGTGCCGCCGGGCGTGCGCGAGCGGGACGTGTAGGCCACCGTGGCCTCCCCCGTCATCGCGGCGACCAGCTCGTCGTGCGGGAGATCCGCGACCGGGCTGGTCACGATGTGGCGGGCGTCGCGGAACACCGTGACGCTCTGGCAGATCTCGTAAACCTCGTCGAGGTGGTGGGAGATGTACAACATCGTGACGCCCTGCTCGCGCAGCGAGCGCATGCGGGCGAACAACCGCTCGATGGCCGGGCCGTCCAGCCGCGCGGTCGGCTCGTCGAGGATGATGAACCTGGCCCCGAACGACAACGCGCGGGCGATCTCGACGAGCTGGCGCTGCTCCACGGTGAGCTCGCCGGCCAGGGCCTGCGCGTCCACGTCCACCTCGTACGTGTCCAGCAGCTCGCGCGCCCTGTCCCGCAGCGCCCGCCACCTGATCAGGCCGCCCCTGCCCGGCTGGCGGTTGAGGAAGAGGTTCTCGGCGACCGACAGCGCCGGGATGATCGTCGAGTGCTGGTAGACGCAGGCGACACGCTGCCGCCAGGCGTCACGGTCGGCGATGGGCGGTGCCGGCTCGCCCGAGAACAGCACCTCGCCCTGGTCGGGCCGCAGGAGCCCGGTGAGGATCGACACGAGGGTGGACTTGCCGGCGCCGTTCCTGCCGACGAGCGCGCGGGTCTCGCCCTCGGCGATCTCGATGCCCGCGCGGTCGAGCGCGGTGGTGGGGCCGAACCGCTTGACGACGTTCCGGGCTTCGACGTGATGGTTCATCAGCCGGCCTGGTTGCCCCAGAGACTCTTGTCGTCCACGTTGTCCTTGGTCACGAGCGGCGCGGGAAGCTGGTCCTCCAGGCCGTTCGGGAGCTGGATGATCGTGCTGCCGTGGTCGGTCGGGCCAGGCTTGAACGTCTTGCCGTCCGCCGCCGCCTTGGCGTAGAGGAGCGCGTACTTGGCGTACAGGTCCGCGGGCTGCGAGACGGTGGCGTCGATGTCACCCTTACGGATCGCGGCGTACTCCTGCGGGATGCCGTCATTGGAGACCACGAAGATGTGCTTCGGGTCGCCCGACGGCACGAGCAGCCCCTTCTGCTTGAGCACCTGCAACGTCGGGGCCAGGTGCACACCTCCGGCGTGCATGTAGATCCCCTTGATGTCGGGGTTCTGCTCCAGGCGGGTCTGCAACATGGACGCCGCCTTGCTGCCCTCCCACTCGGTCGGCTCGCTGAAGACCGTGATGCCGGGGAACTTCGTCTTCATGCACTCCAGGAACGCCTCCGACCTGTCACGGCCGTTGATCGAGCTGAGCGCGCCCTGGAGCTGCACGACCTTGCCCTTGCCGCCGAGCTTCTCACCCAGGAACTCGCACGCCTTGGTGCCGTACGCGCGGTTGTCGGCGCGTACGACCATGTAGACCTTGCCCTTGTCCGGCCGGGTGTCGACGGTCACGACCGGGATCTTCTTGTTCTCCAGCTGCTGGAGCGTGTTGGCGACGGCGCCGGTGTCCTGCGGGGCCATGACGATCACCTTGGCCCCCTGCCCGATCAGCGCCTGCACGTTGTTGACCAGCTTCGCCACGTCGTTCTGCGAGTTGGTGGCGGGCATGAGGTCGACCTTGAGCTCGCCGGCCATCCGCGGAACGTACTTGATGTAGGAGTTCCAGAAGTCGGAGTCGGCACGCGGGTGGTCGATGCCGATCCTGGTGCCGCCGTCGCCTCCTCCCGCCGTGCCTGGGCCACAGGCGGTGACGACCGCCAGGAGGGCCGCCGCCGCGACCGCCGATCCGAGCTTCATGGGGGTGTCACCTTCCTTGGTCAGTTGTGTCTGAGCCGCAACCCCTGCATCCCGCCGTCGACCGCGAGCACGGTGCCGGTGGTGGCGCTCGCCTCCGGGCCGGCGAGGTAGGCGATCGCCGCGGCGACCTCCTCCGGGCTGACCAGGCGGCCCATCGGCTGCCTGGCGCTCAGCGCCGCCCGCTCCGCCTCAGGGTCGTCGGCCACGTCGAGCAGCTTGGCGACCCACGGTGTGTCGGCGGTGCCCGGGTTGACGCAGTTGACCCGGATGCCCTCGCGGATGTGGTCGGCGGCCATGGCGAGCGTCAGCGACTGCACCGCGCCTTTGGTCGCGCTGTAGAGCGCCCGGTTCGGCAACCCCGCGGTGGCCGCGACCGAGCAGACGTTGACGATGGCGGCGTGCTCCGACCTCCTAAGATACGGCAACGCCGCCCGCGCCACCCGGACCATGCCCAGCACGTTGACGTCATACACCCTGTGCCATTCGGCGTCCGGGTTGTCCTCGATGGTCCCTTGGGCGCCGATGCCCGCGTTGTTGACCACCACGTCGATTCCGCCCAGGCGCTCGGCGGCCTCCGCCACCGCGGCCCTGACCCCCGCGTCGTCGGTGACGTCCGCCTTGATCCCGAGGTACGGCTCGCCCGGCGGGTTGAGGTCGAGGCAGGCGACCTTCATCCCCCGCCCGGTCAGCTCGGCGGCCGTGGCCAGGCCGATGCCGGAGCCGCCGCCGGTGACGATCGCGTTCAGGCCCACGCGTTCCTCCAGACCTCGCCGTCGGGGAAGGTGTGGGCGGCGATCGACGCTGCGTGCATCTGCGCGCTGAAGCCGGGCGCGGACGGGGCGACGTACCGGCCGTTCCTGATGACGACCGGGTCGGCGAAGTGCTCGTGCAGGTGGTCGACGTACTCGATCACGCGGCCCTCCATGGAGCCGGTGACGGCCACGTAGTCGAACATCGACAGGTGTTGCACCAGCTCGCACAGCCCGACACCGCCCGCGTGCGGGCACACCGGGACGCCGAACTTCGCCGCGAGCAGCAGGATCGCGAGGTTCTCGTTGACCCCGCCGACGCGGGCCGCGTCGATCTGCACGTAGGAGACGGCCTCGGCCTGCAGCAGTTGCTTGAACACGATGCGGTTCTGCACGTGCTCGCCGGTCGCCACCGGGACCGGCGCGATGCCCCGCGCGATGGCGGCGTGGCCGAGCACGTCGTCGGGGCTGGTCGGTTCCTCGACCCAGTGCGGGTCGAACTCCCGCAGCGCGTTGATCCACTCGATGCCGGAGCCGACGTCCCAGCGCTGGTTGGCGTCGATCGCGATCGGGTAGCCGGCCCCGCACACCTCGCGGGCCGCCCTGAAGCGGCGCCGGTCGTCGTCGAGGTCGGCGCCGACCTTCAGCTTGATCTGCCCGAAGCCCTGGTCGATGGCCTCCTTGCAGAGCCTGCGCAACTTCTCGTCGTCGTAGCCGAGCCAGCCGGGCGAGGTGGTGTAGGCGGGGTAGCCGGTCTCGACCAGGTGGCTGATGCGCTCAGCCTTCCCCTTTTCCGCCTTTTTCAGGATTTGGAGGGCTTCGTCCTGGGTCAGCGCGTCGCTCAGGTAACGGAAGTCGATGAGGCCGACGATCTCCTCGGGCGGCATCTCCGCCAGCAGCCGCCACAGGGGCTTGCCCGCCCGCTTGGCCTTGAGGTCCCACAGCGCGTTGACCACGGCGGAGATCGCCATGTGCATGACGCCCTTCTCCGGCCCCAGCCACCGCAGCTGCGAGTCGTTGACCAGGTCGCGGTAGAGCGTGCCGAGGTCCTCGACGTCCTTGCCGACGACATACGGCTCCAGCGCGGTGATGGCCGCGGTCTGGATGTCGTTGCCACGCCCGATCGTGAACGCGAACCCGTGTCCCTCGCACCCGTCGTCGGTCGTGAGCACGACGTAGGCGGCGGAGTAGTCGGGGTCGGGGTTCATCGCGTCGGAGCCGTCGAGCTCGCGCGAGGTCGGGAAGCGTACGTCGTGCGTCGTCATCCCGGTGATGCGGTAGCCGCTCATGCCTGCCCCACCGTCTGGCGCTGCCGGCCCAGCCCTTCGATCTCCAGCTCCATCACGTCGCCGGCCCGGAGGTAGGGCTGCCCCGGCATGCCCATCGCCACCCCGGCGGGCGTCCCGGTGTTGATCACGTCGCCCGGCTCCAGAACCATGAACTGGCTCAGGTAGCGCACCACCTCGGCCACATCGAAGATCATGTTCTTGGTGTCGCCGTCCTGGCGCAGCTCGCCGTTCACCCAGAGACGCAGGGGCAGCCGCTGCGGGTCGCCCACCTCGTCGGCCGTCACCAGCCACGGGCCGAACGGGTTGAACGTCTCGCACGACTTGCCCTTGTCCCACTGGCCGCCGCGCTCGAGCTGGAACTCACGCTCGGAGACGTCGTTGGAGATCGCGTAACCGGCGATCACCCCCCGGGCCTCCTCCGCGCTGCCCAGGTAGCGGGCCTCCTGGCCGATGACGATGGCCAGCTCCACCTCCCAGTCGGTCTTGACGCTCCCACGCGGGATCAGCACCTTGTCATGCGGACCGACCATGGTGCTGGACGCCTTCATGAACACGACCGGCTCGGCCGGCGCCTCGGCACCGGACTCGGCGGCGTGGTCGCCGTAGTTCAGCCCGATGCAGACGATCTTGCCGGGGCGCGCGAGAGGGGCGCCGATCCGCAGCCCCTCGGCGTCGACGACGGGCAGATCGCCGCGTTCGAGCGCCTCGCGGACGCGCGCCACTCCCCCGGAGGCGAGGAAAGCGCCGTCGATCTCGGGCTCCCCGATGTCGCGCAGCTTCCCGGCGTCATCCAGCACCACCGGCCGCTCCTGGCCGGCAGGTCCTACTCGCAGCAGCTTCACACCGCATCCTTCATCTATACATCGGATGTCTCAGCTCTGATGCTCGTGCGAGCGTGCTGAGCATGTCAAGGGCGACGACCCGGACATGTCCCGATACGTGACTCACAGAAGATTGCCGGGCAGGGCTGTGGGCGGTGAATTGGGTGAGCACTCCGATGGCTACGTTCACATAGCCAGTTTTTTCCCACCCCAAACATCGGAGGTGAAACGCGCACCCCAGAGGGCAGGCGCCACAGCAACCGCAAAGGGCCTGCCAGGAACGATCTAAGCGTGTCGACCACGAGGCTCCTTGACGGCCGTACAGCGGCGTAATAGAACACGTTGCAGTAGTGCGTAACCAAGCGCTTGATCAAGAGGGTGATCCGGGTGCACATCGACCTCGTCGACCGGGACGTCTACGCGACCACCGGACCTCCGCACGACCAGCTGGCCTGGCTGCGCGCGAACTCGCCGATCCACTGGCACGACGGGGATCCCGGCTTCTGGGCCGTCACCACGTACGACGAGGTCGTCCACGTCTCGCGGCACTCCGATCTCTTCTCCTCCTACCGGCGGCTGGCCCTGTTCGACGAGATGGCCGACGACCAGATCGCCCTCCAGCGGCACATGATGCTCAACCAGGACCCGCCCGAGCACACGAGACGGCGCTCCCTGGTCAACCGGGGCTTCACCCCACGCACGATCGGAGCCCTCGAACAGCACATCCGCGATATCTGCGACGACCTGCTCGACAAGTGCTCAGGCGAGGTCGACTTCGTCACCGAGATCGCCGCGCCCCTGCCCCTCTACGTGATCTGCGAGCTGCTCGGCGCGCCCGTGACCGACCGCGACAAACTCTTCAACTGGTCGAACCGCATGATCGGCGCCCAGGACCCCGACTACGCCGACGCGCCCGAAGAGGGTTCGGCCGCCGCCATGGAGGTCTACGCCTACGCCAACCAGCTCGCGGCGCAACGCCGGGCCAATCCCAGGAACGACATCGTCACCAAGCTCATCCAGCCCGACGAGCAGGGCGAGACGCTCGACGAGAACGAGTTCGACCTGTTCGTCCTCCTCCTCGTCGTGGCCGGCAACGAGACCACCCGCAACGCCGCCTCCGGCGGCATGCTCGCCCTCTTCGACCACCCCGGCCAGTGGGACCGCCTCGTGGCCGACCCCGCCCTCGCCAGGACGGCCGCCGACGAGATCGTCCGCTGGGTCTCCCCCGTCAACCTCTTCCGCCGCACCTCCACGACCGACCAGGTGCTGGGCGGGCAGCAGATCAAGGCCGACGACAAGGTCGTGGTCTTCTACTCCTCCGCCAACCGCGACACCACGGTCTTTCCCGACGCCGACGTCTTCGACATCGGCCGCGACCCGAACCCCCATATCGGCTTCGGAGGCGGCGGGGCGCACTTCTGCCTCGGCAACCACCTGGCCAAACTGGAACTCCGC